>JANQSV010000110.1 GCA_028279115.1 Pseudomonadales bacterium | reverse complement strand
GAGGCCGCCGTTGATATCCAGACTTGCGCCGGTCATGAAGCTCGATTCGGACGAGGCGAGATACGCGGCCAGGTCCGCCACTTCCTGCGCCTGTCCTTCGCGGCGCAGCGGCGTTGCCGCGGCGACGTTCGCCCGCACCTGATCCTTGGTAAAGGTGTCGTGAAACGTCGTGTCTATCATTCCGGGGCAAACACAGTTGACCCGGATTCCGGCGGGGCCCAGTTCCTTGGCGAGGCCGCGGGTAAAGGTCATTAGCGCGCCCTTGGAACTCGCATAGGCGACCGCCCCGGGACCGCCGCCGTCGCGGCCGGCCTGGGACGAGAAATTTACGATCGAACTTCCCGCGCCCATGTGGGGAACCGCATGTTTGGCTGTCAGGAAGGCGCTGGTCAGGTTCAGTTTCATCACGCCTTCGAAAAACGATTCGCTCATTTCCGCGAGCGTTTTGCGCGCGACCAGTCCGCCTGCGACATTGACGAGAATATCGATGGAATCGCCGAACTCGCTTCGTGTCCTGTCGATGAGATTTTCCACGTCCGCGCTATCCGTCATGTCGCCGCGGACGCTGATTGCCGTTCCGCCGTTCGATCGGATTGCCGCCAATGTGGCTTCACCGTCCCCGGCGCTGTTCAGCCAGGTAAACGCGACTTTGGCGCCATTCGCGGCAAGCGTTTCCGAAACCGCCCTGCCGATGTCGCGCGAGCCGCCGGTGACGATCGCTACCTTGTTTTCGATATTCATTCCTGATTCCAGCAAGTATTTGATGATTGGAAATTCAACCCGCCGCTTCCGCTTCAGGGGCCGCGGCATGGGGCGCCGAGGTCACGGGTTCTATCCGGCCGCCGAAAATCCAAACCGAAGCCACCGCGAGCGGAACCAGCAAGGCGCCGAGCAGAAAGAACGGCACGTAGGATTCCTGGGTCATGACGGGCACCATGTTGGTTGTGATCAGCACACCGAGAACCGCCGCCGTTCCGCCGACTCCGGCCAGCGAGCCAACAGATTTGCCGGCAAAAAAGTCGCTCGGCAGCGTTTGGATATTGCCGATGGCCAATTGAAATCCGAACAGGATAATCGCGATCAGCAATACTGCGGCGAGAGGGGTTGAAGCGAACGCGGTCGCAATCAGCATCGGCATCATGATTACGCCCCCCAGGGTGATGGTCAGCTTGCGGGCGGCGTTTACCGTCCAGCCGGACTTGATCAGCCTGCCGGCGAGCCAGCCTCCGAAAATCGCGCCGAGCGCGGCGCCAACGTATGGCACCCAGGCAAACAATCCGATTTGCGCGATGTCGAACCCAAACTGGTCAGCGAGATAGATCGGCAGCCAACTGACGAACAACCACCAGACCGGATCCAGAAAGAATCTCGATGAGATGACCGCCCAGCTTTGCCGGTACTTGAGCATTTCTCCCCAGCCGGGAGCGGCCTGTTCGACTTCTTCCTCGGGCGAGTCTTCCGATTTTTTTCCGGAGAGTATGTACTCTCTTTCCTCATCGGAAAGCCAGGGGTGACGCTCAGGAGGGGCCTTGAAGATTAACAGCCAGGGGACCAACCAGATAAAGCCCAACGTCCCTACCGCGATAAACGTTCCCTGCCAGCCGAATTGCAAGTACAACAAGGCGATTACCGGGGCCGAGACAATGGCGCCAACCGAAGCGCCGGAATTAAAGACTCCCTGGGCCAGTGCGCGTTCCTTGATGGGAAACCATTCCGCGTTGCTCTTGGTCGCCCCGGGCCAGTTCCCCGCTTCGCTCGCGCCGAGCATCGCCCGCACCAGCCCGAGCGAAAGCACACCGCGGGCGGCCGCGTGCAGCATGATCGAGACAGACCACACCACGATTGCGAGAACGAAACCGAGGCGCGTGCCGATCATGTCGAAGATCTTGCCAAACAGCGAGTGGCCGATCGCATAACCCACCATGAAGAATGACACGATAAGGGCGTAGTCACTCTCGTCCATACCCAGATCTTCGGAAACGGCCGGCCACATGAGCGCCAGCGCATTGCGGTCGATGTAGTTGATCACCGTGGCGATGGCGACCAGACTAACGACAATCCATCTCAAGTATCCGCGAAACATTCCTTACTCACTCCTGCAATTCGCGTTCTTTGCCGAACTCTTCACTGAAAAATGCGTAAAAACCGTTCCAACTGTATGGGCGGCCTTCCAGGCTGACCGTATGTGATGTCGTTTCGTCCGGATCGAGTGACAAGGCAAGGATCGTTTGCGAACCGTCGCCGGTTCGAATGCCCAGGACATCGGCGCCGCCTTCACGGGAAAATCGGACGTCTTCGATCGAGCCGGCGCTGTTCAACGTATATTCTTCTGGCCCGTTGTATTCGCCGTGCGGCTCCAATACGGATACGAACCAGTTTGAACTTGCGCCATCCACCCGGAATACGAGCGCCTGCTCCCTGCGCAGGTTGAACAGCGGGTCGTTGGCGCCCAGTTCGGTAAAAAATACTTCCATATCGTGTTGCGCGGCGACCGTATAGGTGTAGAAGCGATCTTCAGTCAGCCAGGTAACGGAAAAGTTTTCGCCGGCGGGAACTTCGGTGCTTGCGCGCAGCCACAAGTGCTGATAGCCGTTTGCGTTGCCCAGCGGCCGCAAATTCGAAATCCCGGGCTCCGGCGAGTGGCTTGAATCGACGATATGTCCGCTGAAATGCACCGGGAGATCGTATTGACGTTCAAATGAACTGCTTGCATGGAGGACGTCGATCATCACCGGATTGTCGGTGGCCGGATCGTCAAGCAAGGCTACGGTGCGATTGAACGATGTGTCCTCGTAGGCGTCTTCCATGCTGGCCGAGGCGATCTGAACTTTGTCGGCGCTGTCAAAGAAAAGGATTTCGGGGTGACTCTGTTCCGCCAGTCTCAAGCGGCCGTTGAAATGGCTGGTTTCGTCGACGACCAGCGTATTGTGCGCAATGGTTTGCTTGGCCCAGGTCTCGTTTTCGGGCAAATAGCGTCCGCCGTTTTTCTGCTCGACATTCAGGAAACGCGCCGCGCCGTAATCGGTCAATATTTCATTGCCGTTGTCGTAGAACAGCAGTCCCAGTTTGTCGAAATGGCCGTGTCCCATGCCTTGGGACGTGGCCTTGAACACGAGAGCCTGTTCATTGGAAAAATCTCCGCTGCGAAGTACGGCCAATGCGCCTTGCCTTCCTTCCGGCCCGTCGCGAAACAACCGCGAGCGATAGTCGAACGGTGATGTTTCGCCCAGATCTCTGGCCCGCGCCAGCCTGAAACCATCGCCGTTCAATACATGGGAGCTTTGCAATCCCGCGATGGACAAAAGCGTGGAGTCGCCCGTCAGGGCATAGGCCATCGCGACTCCGTAGCGCAATTCCACGGTGTCCAGCCCCTTGTCCTTGATCGCGTCGTTCAACGGGAAAAACAGCCCGGCATAGGATAGATCGATACAGGCGTAGATCGCCTTCAGCAGGATTCCTTCACGGTGCTCGAATATCTTCAGCTCCGGCTCGTTCGCTTCGATGCTGCGGGCGAACAGCAGGAAGGGCATCATGGCGTAACGCTGGTAATAAGGGCCCTCGCTGTAATAGCCATCGGGCGAAAACAGCAGATCGATCTGCCTGATGAATCCCGAGTCGCCGTCACCGGTCAGCCCATATAGCGCCTTGCGAACGTAGTCTTCGTCATCGAGCGCATAGCCGGTCATACCGACCGCGGCAACCGCCCAGGTTCCATGGTTATGAATCCTGTCGAATGTGCCGGGTGATCCTTCGGAAAGAAAGTCGGCCATCGGACGCAGCAGATTGTTGACGATCCGCTCTCTTTCGGCGGCCGACAGGGTATCCTGAATCGCATCGAATCCTTGTATGGCATAGGTAAGCCATACCGACTCGTTGAGGTTTTGCCAGAACAGCCTTCCCGGATTCGACCCTCTGCTTTGCGGGTGGTTGCCAAGCCCCGGATACATCTCGGCGTAGGCAAGAAGCAGGCGAGCGGCATTGCGGGCATCAGTCTTGTCTCCGGTCAATTGGTAGACGATTCCCGCGTCGTGTATCGCGATACCGTTCCTTTTATGGGTTTCATGGGAGTAACCGCCCCCGGCGTCCACCGGCTCCGGCACATCCGGCGCCGTTTCGAAGTAAAGGTCGAGTTCGGCTGCGGTTTCATCGAGCACCCGGGAAAAAGCGGGGGACTCGCGCCGGAACTGCCTGATGAACTCCACATCCGCAGGCGAAAGCAGCAGGCCGGGGCGTTCGGCGGAGTATCCGGGAGTCCACAAGACGAATGTGGCGGCGGCAAAAAACAGAGTTTGCGAAACTTTGAATCTCATTAGCCGAATTCGTTCAGGTCGCCAATTCAGATACTCGCGATCTTGAGAAAGCGATGGCGGCTTTCCGATGCCTTCTTGCGTATTCTTTCCAGTGCCTGTTCTTCGGTGATATCGAGCATGGACCCCAGCAGGCGCGCGAAATGTTTGCGCATCGCCACTCGGGCGGCGGCGGGGTCCCGCTTGCGAAGCGCAACGTAGATTTCCATATGTTCATCGCCCCTCTGCGATGTGTCTTCGAGACAGACGGCCTCGTAAACTTCCTTCACTTGCGGCAGTTCGTCGCGCATTTTCCAGAGGAGTTCGACGATATGGCGCGCGGCGGAGTTCCCGGAAGCCGCTGCGATCGTGAGATGGAACTCCCGATCGGCCATTTCCGCCGCTTCTTCGTCGTCGGGATCGTCGGAAGCCATTTTTTCTATGCAGCCGGAAAGCTTATCCAGCTCCTCGTCGCTGATATTCAGCGCGGCCAACGCGGCCACCTCCGATTCGAACAAGGATCTGGCTTCGGTCACTTCAAAGGCGTTTACTTTCGGAAGACTTTCATGACCGGGGTCAATGTCTTCGAGTACGTAAACTCCCGAACCGGTCCTGATGTCAACCTTGCCGCGAGCTTGCAGGGCCACCAGGGCCTGACGAATCGTGACGCGGCTTACCTTGAATTGTTCCGCGAGATTCCTCTCCGCCGGCAAGCGGCTGCCGGTCGGATACACCCCGTTGTCAATCAATTCGAGTAGCGACCGGGCGACCGTGTTGTAAAGCCTTTTATCGCTCATGTGGCACAAACCCTTCCAAGTGCTCAAGTTGCAGGTCGCCAATACTTACCAGAATGCACATTGATTTCAAGCAATCGGGGATTGCATCCGGACAGTCGTTGATCTGCATCTGATGCGCCTCGATTGGGACAGCGGATGGATAGTCCAGTCTTTATACCAATATGACGAAACTGTGTAAACAACTTTGTGCTGTTTACGGCATGGGGAAGCGAGCAGCGATTGAGCTCAGTTCAGGTCTTCGGGAGGATTCGGCACGAAGTCGCCGGTGACGGTGGCGAGTTGATCGTCGACGAACAGGATTGTGATGCGCTCCTGGGTGCGGGCGCCGCCGCCGGGCTGGAAGTTGTAGACGTAATCCCAGCGGTCCTGGTGGAAGGGGTCGCGCACGAGCGGCGTACCCATGACGAAGATGACCTGGTTTTTGGTCATGCCGGGCCGCAACTGATCGACCATGTTCTGCAAGATCACATTGCCCTGGGTGATGGATATCTTGTATACGCCGGGGAAGTCCAGCGAGCCCAGGTTGTTGGAGCAGCCCGCGAGGACGGTCAACAGCAATATGGGGAGAAATCCGGTCGGTTTGAACATGTGAAAATCCGTGTCTGTACAGGGTTGCGGGATTGCCTCCACCAAAACCGCTACGCGGTTTTGACTCCCCGGAGGGGGAGTATTCAACATCCGCGCGGAACGTGCCACTCCCCCTTCGGGTGAGTCGAATCTGCGGAGCAGATTCGGTGGGGGCTTCCCGTATTCAGTCGAATACCAAAATCGAAAATCGCCGCAGCCGAAGACGGCGGCTTTCACAAGCAGCCCCCACCGGGCATAATACCTCACGCAAGGGCGATAGAACAGCAATCCAATTCCGCGCATCGCGAGACGTATATGGGCACTGAGAATCAGGAACTGCGCAAGGCCGGGCTCAAGGTTACGCTGCCCCGGGTCAAGATTCTGCAGATTCTGGAAACCTCCGAAAACAAACACATGAGCGCCGAGGACGTATACAGGGCGCTGGTGGAATCCGACCAGGAAGTCGGTCTGGCGACGGTCTATCGCGTATTGACCCAGTTCGAAGCGGCGGGCCTGGTCTTGCGTCACCATTTCGAAGGCGGCCATTCGATTTTCGAGTTGATGCCCGGCGATCATCACGACCACATCGTCTGCACTTCCTGCGGCAAGGTCGAGGAGTTCTACGACGACATTATCGAAGACCGACAGGTCAGGGTCGCCGAGAAGTTCGGCTTCAAGATCACCGACCACAGCATGTATCTGTACGGCATCTGCCCGGATTGTCAGCAGGAATCCTGATCGCTGGCGAGCATCTGCCGGGCGTGGGCCAATGAAGCGTCGCTGAATTCCGCTCCGGCCAGCATGCGGGCCAGTTCGAGCGCTCTCGCACCCTCGTCGAGTTCGCTGATCGAAGTCTGCGCGCTGGCGCCGTCACTGCTCTTGTTCACCGAATATTGCCGATGCGCGCGGCTGGCTACCTGGGGCTGGTGGGTGACGCAGAGAATCTGGGCAGAATCGCCGAGCGTCCGCAGCAATGCGCCGACCTGGGCGGCAACGCCGCCGCCGATCCCGACATCGACTTCGTCGAAAACCAGGCAGGGAGTCTGGGAGGTTTGAGCGGTCACGACCCGAATCGCCAGGCTGATTCGGGAGAGTTCGCCGCCCGAGGCGATCTTCGATAGCGGACCCGGCTCCTGCCCCGGGTTGGTGCTGACGAGAAACTCGACTCTTTCCAGGCCGCGCGCGTTGATGGCGTCGGACGCAAGTGGCTCAAAACGGATTTTCATGCCCGCATCGCCCATGCCGAGGCGGGCAATGCGCTTTTCGATCTCCCGCGACAGCGGACCCGCGCCCTTGCGGCGTTGTTTGCCGACCTGACTTGCCACCTGAGCGTATTGTTCGCGCAATTTCGAATCTTCTTCCCCAAGGCGCCGCAATTCTTCTTCACGGCCGTGAATAGCCTGCAATTGCTCTTGCAGCGATCGTGTCAACCGCGCCAATTCGGCTGGTTTGACCTTGTGTTTGCGCGCCATGTCATGCAGTTTGCCGAGGCGTTCATCGACCTGGGAAAGGCGCTCCGGATCGATGGGAAACTCGTCCGCCGCCGCGCGCAGGTCCGCGGCCGCTTCGTCGATCTGGATGCAGGCCGATTCAAGCAAATCCACCGCATTGGCGATGCGGCCGCTGTCGCCTTGCAGGTCGCCGAGTAACCGCAAGGCGCGCCGCAGA
Source organism: Pseudomonadales bacterium (assembly GCA_028279115.1). Lineage (GTDB taxonomy): Bacteria > Pseudomonadota > Gammaproteobacteria > Pseudomonadales > Pseudohongiellaceae > UBA9145. Next base: position 4,436 of record JANQSV010000110.1, on the reverse strand, counting down.
CTGTCCAGGACGTTGAATTGCTCGTTATCGGCAATGTCCCGCACCGCGCCGGCCAGCGCCGCCAGCGCTTGCTCGGCGCCGCTCAGGCGGCGATGTTCCTGCTCAAGCGTTCCGGTTTCGCCGTCTTCCGCCGCGAGTTCCCGCAACTCGTCCAACTGGTAGGTCAATAGCTGGACGCGGCCTTCGTCGTCATCGCCGCGCAGCCGCGCGATGTCGCGCCGATTGGCCTGCCATCGGTCGTGCAGCGAACGCAATTCTTCGATCAGGCTGGGCTTGACGCAATAATCGTCGAGCAGGGAAAGTTGGGTCGCGCGTTGCAAGAGGGACTGATGTTCCTGCTGGCTGACGATATCCACCAGCAACGCGCCGAGTCGCCGCACGCTCGCCAAAGTCACGGGCGAGTCGTTGATGAATGTCCTGGAGCGGCCGTCGCTGCCCACCGCCCGGCGGATCAGGCAGGAACCCGCCGCGTCTCCCCGCAACTGGTTGTCTTCCAGCCAGACGTCCGCGGCGTCGTTGTTCGAAACATCGAATTCCGCGGTGATCTCGGCCTTTTTCGCGCCGGCTCTGACGACGGTCTTGTCGGCCCGGTCTCCGAGCGCGAGCCCGAGCGCGCCGACGATGATCGACTTGCCCGCGCCGGTCTCGCCGGTGAGTGCCGACATGCCCGGGCGGAAATCGACATCGAGGCTTTGCGCCGTGGCGTAATTCCGGATCGAGAGATGTTGCAGCATGGCGCGAAAAGTCAAGGAAGCTTCGATTTATCGGAGCTTCCGCGCGGCACAGCGATGTGCCGCCGAATTCAATGACGCAAGCCATGGAATTCGGAGCAAAACAAAACCGCGCTTTTGTTTTGCGGCAATGAAAAATCCCGCGGAGGGAATTTTTCGGAGAATACATTGCATCGGGTTGAAACATCAATCCATGTCCCCATATAGGCTTTCGTGACCTGAGAGTCGGGTCGATGGCTTCGTTTGTTTCTTCGTTTGATTCAAAGCAAGTCGGAAGAGGTTGGGCCGGGACGTCAAGGCATGAGCAGCACCAAAAAGAAATCCGGGATCGAGACAGAGCAGGCTGACGAGCGGGAGACGGTTGAAGAAGCGGTCGAATCCGCCCGTAGGGGCGGGACATGCCTCGCCCGTGAGCGTGCGGAGTGGAAATCGACTGAAGAGACGGCCGAAGCCGAAGAACTTGCCGGCCCGAGCCTGAAAGAAGCGCTGACCCGGCTGGCCGACGCCGAAGAGGAATGCCGCCGCGCCGAAGACAAGCTGTTGCGGATTCAGGCGGAAATGCAGAATCTGCGGCGCCGCACGGAACAGGACATCCAGCGGGCGCACAAGTTCGGCCAGGAAAAATTCTCGAGTGAATTGCTCGTGGTGATGGATAACCTGGAACGCGCCCTGAACGCGGCGAGCGAACACGATGACGAAGTCGTCAAAGCGATTCACGAAGGCGTGAACCTGACTCTGAAGAGCTTCGCGGACTGTTTCGCGAAGTTCAATATCGAAGCGGTCGACCCGATGGGCGAACCATTCGATCCTGCGTTGCATCAGGCGATGTCAATACAGGAAAACGGCGAAGTAGAGCCGAACACGGTCATCGCGGTCATGCAGAAAGGCTATACCTTGCATGGCAGAGTGCTGCGGCCGGCGATGGTGGTCGTATCCACCGACCCGGCCTGACCGAAACCGGATCGACAATTATTTTTTGCTGCTAGTCCGTGAAAGTGACGCGGGCGGCAAAGTCAACGGAGACCGAACATGGGCAAGATCATCGGCATCGACCTGGGCACGACCAATTCCTGCGTAGCGATAATGGAAGGGGGCGAGCCGCGGGTCATAGAAAATTCGGAAGGTGATCGCACCACCCCCTCCATCGTTGCTTACAGCAAGGATGGCGAGACCCTTGTGGGTCAGCCTGCCAAGCGCCAGGCCATTACCAATCCCGACAATACCCTGTTCGCCATCAAGCGCCTGATCGGCCGCCAGTACGAGGACGACGTGGTGCAGAAGGACATCAAGATGGTGCCCTACAAGATCGTCAAGGCGAGCAATGGCGACGCCTGGGTGGAAGTCAACGGCAAGCAGATGTCGCCGCCGCAGATTTCGGCCCAGACGCTGATGAAGATGAAGAAGACCGCCGAGGACTATCTCGGCGAAGAGGTAAAGGAAGCGGTCGTCACCGTGCCCGCCTACTTCAACGATTCCCAGCGTCAGGCTACCAAGGACGCCGGCCGCATCGCCGGACTCGACGTCAAGCGAATCATCAACGAGCCGACCGCGGCGGCGCTTGCCTATGGCATGGACAAGCGCGCCGGCGACTCGACCATCGCGGTTTATGATCTCGGCGGCGGCACCTTCGACATTTCGATCATCGAGATTGCCGAAACCGACGGCGAACACACCTTCGAAGTACTGTCCACCAATGGCGACACCTTTCTCGGCGGCGAGGATTTCGACCTGCGCCTGATCGACTATCTGGCGGACGAGTTCAAGAAAGAGCACGGCATGGATCTGCATAACGATCCGTTGGCCCTGCAGCGTCTGAAGGAAGCCGCGGAGAAGGCGAAGATCGAACTGTCTTCCGCGCAGCAGACCGAAGTCAACCTGCCGTACATCACCGCCGACGCGAGCGGACCGAAGCATCTTGTGCAGAAGCTTACCCGGGCCAAGTTCGAATCCCTGGTCGAAGACCTCGTCGACCGCACCCTGGGGCCGGTGAAGATCGCTCTGAAGGATGCGGGCATCGACACGTCCTCCATCAACGACGTGGTGCTTGTCGGCGGTCAGACCCGGATGCCGCTGGTGCAACAGAAAGTCGCGGACTATTTCGGCAAGGAAGCGCGCAAGGACGTCAATCCCGACGAAGCGGTCGCCGTCGGCGCGGCCATCCAGGCCGCGGTGCTGGCCGGAGACGTTACCGACGTGCTGCTGCTCGACGTGACCCCGCTCTCGCTCGGCATCGAGACGCTGGGCGGCGTGGCCAGCGCGCTGATCGACAAGAACACCACGATTCCGACCAAGAAGACCCAGACTTTCTCCACCGCCGACGACAATCAGACCGCGGTGACCATTCACGTGGTGCAAGGCGAGCGCAAGCAGGCGGCCCAGAACAAGTCGCTCGGCCGCTTCGACCTGACCGACATCCCGCCGGCGCCGCGCGGCATGCCGCAGATCGAGGTCTCGTTCGACCTCGACGCCAACGGCATCCTCAACGTTTCGGCCAAGGACAAGGCAACCAACAAGGAACAGTCGATCGAGATCAAGGCATCGAGCGGACTGTCGGAAGACGAAATCGAGAAAATGGTCCGCGACGCGGAAGCGCATTCCGCCGAGGACAAGAAGTTCGAGCAGTTGATCATCGCGCGTAACACCGCCGACGGGCTGATTCACGCAACCCGCAAGACCATCCAGGAAGCGGGTGAGGCGGCCACCGACGAAGAGAAGGCGGCGATCGAAAGCGCGATCGGAGATCTGGAAGAGGCGGTCAAGGGCGACAATCTCGAAGCCATCGACAAGGCCACCGAGGCCTTGACCGAGGCTTCCACGCCCGTGGTGCAGAAGATGTATGCCGAGCAGGCTGCCGAAGGCGAAGAGCCCGCCGGCCAGTCCGAGACCGGCAAGGCCGACGACGAAGCGGTCGACGCGGAGTTCGAAGAAGTCAAGGAAGATCAGAAGTAAGCCGTTCGGCTTGGACACGGCGGCATCATGGCAAAGCGCGACTACTACGAAGTCCTCGGCGTAAGCCGGGACGCCGGCCAGGCCGACCTGAAGAAAGCTTACCGGCGCACCGCCATGAAGCATCACCCGGACCGCAATCCGGGTGACAAGGAAGCGGAAGCAAAGTTCAAGGAAGCGAGCGAGGCGTTCGAAGTCTTGTCCGACGAGCAGAAGCGCGCCCGCTACAACCAGTTCGGGCATGCCGGCGTGGAAGGTCAGACCGGCGCCGGCGCGGCGGATTTCGCCGACATCTTCGGAGATATCTTCGGCGACATTTTCGGCGCGCGCCATGGCGGCCGCGGTGGCGGACGCCGCCAGCAGGGCGCCGACCTGCAATATCACCTCGAACTCAGTCTCGAAGACGCCGTCCAGGGCGTGTCGCGAAACATTCGCGTTCCTTCCAAAGTGCGTTGCACCGCCTGTGGCGGCAGCGGTGCGCGCCCGGGTACGGAGCCTGTGGAATGCAGCGCCTGCGGCGGCATCGGCCAGGTGCGCATGCAGCAGGGATTCTTCTCGGTGCAGCAGACCTGCCCCCGCTGCCGCGGCGAAGGCAAGCAGATCAAGGATCCCTGTTCAAGCTGCCGCGGCGCCGGCATTGTGGAGGAATCGCGCACCTTGTCGGTGAAAGTGCCCGCCGGCGTCGATAGCGGCGACCGCATCCGTCTCACCGGCGAAGGCCAGGCAGGCGCGCGCGGCGGTTCGCCGGGCGATCTCTAC
>JANQSV010000108.1 GCA_028279115.1 Pseudomonadales bacterium | reverse complement strand
ACGACGTCATCGTCGAGGGCGACGAGGCGCTCGGTGTCGGCGGCACAAGCGCGGAACTCACGGTTGCCGGGACGACGGTGACCATCACCGACAACGACGCGGCGCCGGACCTGGCAATTTCCCTGTCGGACAATCCAATAAGCGAAAACGGCGGCCGGACAACGGTTTCCGCGTCCCTGAGCCATCCTTCAAGCGCCGTCACCACCGTGACCGTGACGGTGACGCCGAATGCTCCCGCCGATGCCGGCGACTACGAATTGAGCGCAAACACCGTGTTGACGATTGCGGCCGGAGCAACCGCGAGCGTCGGCGTCGTGACGATAACCGCTGTGGACAACGGCGACATCGAACCGGACAAGACTTTTCAGATTGGGGGAGATGTGGTCAATATCCAGGGTATCGGCGGCATGGCCAGCCCGGTCTTGACGATAGAAGAAGACGATGAATCGTTGCCGGTAGCCGTGAACAACCCACCCGTCGGTTCAGACAAGACCGTGGAATTGGACGAAGACACCACCTACGATTTCCAGGCTGGAGACTTCGGCTTTTCCGACAGCGACGAAGGAGATTCGCTGGACAGCGTGAAGATCGTGAGCCTGCCCGCTCAAGGATCGCTGAAAGTGGACGGTTCCGAGGCAACGGTCGATCAATCGGTAAGCAGGGAAGAAATCGATTCGGGCAAACTCGCATTCACTCCGGATGCAAACGATCACGGCAGTCCGTACGCCAGCTTCGGCTTCAAGGTCAGCGACGGCAAGGGCGAGAGCGAGACGACGAATACCATGACGCTGAACGTCAGATCCGTGAACGATCCCGCCACGGGCAAACCGGTCATTTCGGGGCCGCTGGTGAACGGAGAAGTGCTGTTCGCGCGGACCTCGGACATACAGGATATCGACGGACTGACCCGGGTCAACTTCAGTTACCAGTGGATTCGGGTTGTCGGCGGCCAGGATGTTGAGATCAGCAATGCGAACGGCAGCGCTTACTCTCCCGTCGACGCCGACGTCGGCAATGCGTTGAAGGTGAGGGTCAATTTCATCGACGACGATGGTTTTGCCGAAGAACTGTTCAGCGACCCCACGGGTTTGGTTGCTCCGCCGGGATCGGACAATACGGGCGGTTTGATCGGGACAGGCGGACCGATTCCGCCGTCCAAACCGGAGAACTTCACGATGGCCGGCGGGGCCAACGAACAGGCCATCCTGACCTGGGAGGCGCCGCTTGACGACGGCGGCAGCGCGGTCGTCGATTACGAGATTCGCTTCGCACAGGGAAATGCAGTGCCCGATTCCGTGAACTGGATATCCGCGGGAGCGGACCTGGCGGAGACGGTATTCGGCATTTCCACCAGCCAGACCTGGAGCTTCGAGGTCCGGGCGGTCAACTTGGCGGGCGCCGGTCCTCCCGCCTTTGCCACTCTGAGCCCCGCGCCAGTGACGGAGACGCTGACGCCACCTGGAGCGCCCCTGGACCTGACCGCAATCGCGGGAGACGCGGAAGTGAGCTTGACCTGGCGCCCGCCATCATACGATGGCGGCGCCAGAATTATCGATTACGAATATCGCCATGCGCCGGGAGAAGCCGTGCCGCCGGGTACGGCCTGGATATCGGCCGGGATCGACCTGTCCGAGACCGTATCGGATCTGGTCAACGGTCAACTGTATACCTTCGAAGTGCGTGCGGTGAATAGCGTCGGCGCAGGACCGGCGGCCTCGGCAAGCGTCGAGTTGCCGATACCCGTGACGCCGCCGGATGCGCCGCTCAATCTTTTGGCGACTCCCGGCGACCGGCAGGCAATACTGACCTGGGAGCCTCCGGTCAGTGACGGCGGCGCCGCGGTCAGCGAGTATCAGTATCGATATGCCCAGGGCGATTCGGTGCCGGATGACGCCACCTGGCAATCCGCCGGTGCGGCGCTGACTGCGACGATCAGCGGAATTTCCAATGGCCGGACCTATGCGTTCGAAGTCCGCGCCCTGAACGAAGCGGGCGCCGGTCCCGCCGCCACGGCAAGCGCGGACCTGCCCGTGCCGGCGACGGTTCCGGAAGCGCCGTTGCGGTTGACGGCCATAGCGGGCGAGCGGCTGGTGACGTTGACCTGGGAGCCGCCCGCAAACGACGGCGGCGCCGCGATCAGCGACTACGAATATCGTTTTGCCGAAGGAACGGAGCCGCCTGTCGGCGCCGCATGGCGTTCGGCGGGAACCGACCTGACCGAACTGGTTGCCGGTCTCAAGGATGGGCAATGGTACGCATTTGAAGTGCGGGCGGTGAACAGCGTTGGCGCCGGTCCTGCAGCCTCGGCGTCCGCCGAGACACCGAGGCCCGGGAAAATCGGCGCGCCGGTAATCGAAGGATGGCTGGCGCGGTTCGTCCGGATCGCCTCCGGCGACACCGCCGAGGCGATCCGGCAGCGGCTGGAAGAGGGTCCCCAGCGGAACCAACTCATTCTCAACGGCCGCCGCGTGGGAGGCCTGCTTGCCCCGAGGGAAGAGTCTGGAGCCGAGCCCCAGGCGCTCATGCGCGCGCCGGAATACAGGGAAACCGCCGTGGACCGTTTGCGCTTCGCCGACAATGCGGGTTCGGCGGCAGGCTTCTCGCGCAGCGGTTCCGGCGAAACATCGCGACCGATCAGCGGTTATTCCGCAGCGCCTGGGATCGCATCCGGTTACGGAATCGGTTTCGAGATTGGCCTGCGGAACGACCGCGTCACAAATGCCGACGGCAATCCTGAACGAGCCTTACCGAAGCTCGGCGATATGCTGTCACGCAGTTCGTTTCACTACACGTTCACCCAGGACGAGGATGGGGATTTATCCGAGACGGAAGAAATCGCAACGCGCGCGATATGGGGCAGCGCAAATCGCAGCCGCTTCGATGCGAGTTTCGATTCGGTCACGCTGAATGGCGAAGTCGATACCGGCACCGTGGGCTTTGACCGTCATGCGGGCCGCGTAGTGGCGGGCGCGGCGCTTTCCTACAGCGAAGGCGAAGGCCGCTTCCGCGATGAGGCAAGCGGTTCCGGCGTCATCTTCAGCAGCTTGTCCGGCATATATCCTTATGCCTACCTGCAGACGAGCCGCCGCACCAGTTTCTGGGGTATGGCCGGCTACGGCGGCGGAGAACTGCGACTTGCGCCGGACGATGCTTCGGCCATGGCCGCGGCCGACCTGCGCAACGTTATGGCATCATTCGGCGGTCGCGGCGTATTGTCGATCCATGAGGGCGAAACCGGCAGTTTCGAGCTTGCCCTGCGCGGCGACGCCCTGCTGACCGATACCTCTTCGGACGCCGGAATGACGTTCGAGGCGGCTGACGCCTTTACGAGCCGCCTGCGGCTCATGCTGGAAGCCACGGGATCGATCGCGGGCGCCAACGGCATCTTCAGCCCGACGCTGGAAGCCGGACTCCGCCATGACGCCGGAGATGCCGAACAGGGGTCCGGTTTTGAACTCGGCGGCGGCCTCGCCTGGAATGCCGGCCCGATCACCTTGCAACTCAATGGCCGCGGCCTGCTCGCCCACGAAGACGAGCATTACCGGGAGTGGGGGTACAGCGCCGCCATTCAATACCAGCCCGGCGAAGACGGGCGCGGCCTGTTGTTGAACCTGTCCTCGGACAGAGGCGCGCACCAGGGCGGCGCCGAACGGATGTGGTCGATGCCGGATGCGGGGGGGCTGGCGCGGGAGCAAGGGACATCGCCGGACCAGAGAATCCGGTTCGAGTTGGGCTACGGTCTGCAAAGCGTCTGGCGGCGGGCGCTGTGGTATCCCTATGTCGGAATGGAAACCTCCGCCGGGGGCCGCGGTCTGCGCCTCGGCCTCAAGATCACCGCGGGGAGCGACATTGACGCCGGACTGGAAATCGGCCGCCGCGAGAACGGATTCGAAAACCCGTTGGACATCGTGCAATTGCGGGGAACCATTCGCTGGTAAAGTTGATTTTTGCGAGCGGAAAACACTACCAATCGTCAATGCGGTTCTGCCGCCAGGTGTTGCGCCAGCAGATCCTTGCCGTAGTCGTTGCCGTTGGGTGTCCTCACCACGGTGTGGATATGGTCTCTGGTAGGAACGCCCGGCTGATTCTTCCGCAAGGTCCCCACCGGACTCTGATGATCGAATTCGATGAGGATGACCGGGCTCTGTATGCGGTAATAGAACACCGCGTCGTCTTCCGCGGCGCCGCGCCAGCCGAACCAGGTGGCATCGAGATGTTCGCCGATTTCCTCCATGGTGACCTCGGCATGGGGGTCGCGCAGATTGCCGACGTATTCGCGGATAACTCCGAGCAGGGCGAGTCGCTGCGCGCTGTCGAGTTCGGTGGCGCGGATGCCTTCCGGGTCCAGCATCAGGTTGTCCTGATTTGCGCCGGCCGCCATATCGCTGCCGGTTTTCACGGGGTCAATGGTGGCGATAGCCTGCTGCTCCGGGCTCAGGGATTGCATAAGCGCCAGGCCCAGGTCCTGTTCGCCTTGCAAAATGATATTGCCCGCATAGCGGCCCGCTTCGGTCCGAACCGGCTCGCCGCCCCAGAACGCGGGCGTCATCACGATCTGGTCGCCGAGCACGAAATAATTGATGATCAGATGATGTCCGTCGAGTTGCCAGCCCCAGGGCTCCGACTCTGAAGGCATGCCCATGAAGGTGAAGTAGTATTTCTCCTCACCGAAACTTATCGGGTCGCCATTCAGTTCGAGCAGTCTGTGGTCGGTGCGCATGATGCTGCGGGTCTTCTCCACTCCCGCAACACTCAGCGATGCATCCAGCAAACCCCAGGCGGCGGCTTTCTGCTCTTCGTCCATCTCCTCAAGGCTGACGCCACGGCGGGAGAAGATGCCGACATCGACATTGGACCAGTGGCGCCATTCCAGATCTTCAATGCCGAAATGCAACCGGCTCAGTTGTGCGGGGTTGAGCGATGCGAGAAACGCATTCGCGGCCTCCAATACGGGGGCCGTGGAAACTCCGGTCTCGCGCACCTCGAACAGTCCTTCGTTCAGGCCGTCGGAAGTGGTCAGCCCACGAAACGGTTCCCCCATGGCCTGCGCGGTCTCGCGCATGAAACTGCTTTTCACGTCCAGCAGTCCCTCGGGATATTGGGTTTGCGAATATGCGATGGTTACGGCCAGGCCCAGCAAGGCGAGGGCGGGCAGAAACATGCCGGCGGGTCTTTTCATCACTGCACCTTGAATCTGGCGAAGTTGACAGGTCGAGATTATATGACAAACCACCATACCACACCCCTTTGACTCATCTATCTTTTCCCATATGCTCGACTTCCCCGATACCAATGCGATGATGCGAGGGTTGCACTCCCGCGCAACTGGCGGAACGCACCCGCATAATCCCCTTTCGTTTCGATCAGCGGATGAGTTTGACGGTCACCGTGTCCGGTTCCCTGTCGTTATTCAAGCCCTTTGACCCAGGTCGTGCACATAGTCAGGCCCGATCGATTCGATATCGACGGTTCCGCTGCCGCGCATGGCGATCAGCAGCTCGCGGTTCAGCAGGTCCAGAACCCGCTCCACGCCCGCCTGTCCGAAGGCGCCCAGCCCGAAACAATAGGGCCTGCCGATGCCCACCGCGGCGGCGCCCAGGGCAAGCGCCTTGAATACATCGGCGCCGCGGCGGAAGCCGCCGTCGATCACGATGGGAATGCGTCCGTTTACGGCGGCTACGACTTCCGGCAGGCATTCAATCGTGCCTCTGCCCGTTTCGGTCGCTCTGCCGCCGTGATTCGAAACCACGATGCCGTCCGCGCCGCTCTGCACCGCCATGGCGGCATCGAAAGCGACTTCAACGCCTTTGATGATCACTTTCATGTCGGTAACTTCCTTCATGCGTCCGATCACCTCCCAGGTCATGGCGGGATTGTTCAAACTCGCTCCCCGCATATCCAGGCCATCGAACATCGGCTTTAGTTGTCCTGTATGACAGACGGTGCAATCCCGCGTATCGGAACGGGTCATTCGCGCCTGGGTTTCGGTATTTCGCCCGCCGGGCAAATCGATTGTCAGGCACACCGCGGCGCATCCCGCCGCTTCCGCCCGTTGCAACATCTGCACGGTGTTTTCCCAGCGATTCGTTGCATACAGTTGATGCCAGATCGGCGCCCCGCGAGCTTCCGCCACCGCCTCGACGGAAGTCGATGACTGCGTGGACAGAATCATGTGATGCCCTTTCGCGGCGGCAGCCCTCGCCGAGCCCAATTCCGCTTCGGCGTGATAGGCGCCCTGGCTTCCCACCGGGCAAAGAATGATCGGGGATCCGGCCTCGATACCCAGCAGATCGATCGATGTGTCTACATCGCTGACGTCGACAAGCCGCCGCGGTTTTATCTGGAAACGACTGAAGCCCGCGCGGTTCGCGCGAATCGTCTCGTCGCTGTCCACGCCTGTCGCCAGGTAGCCGAAATGGGCGGGCGGCAATTTCTCCCGGGCCAATGCCTCCATTTCGAAAACGTTGATGACTTCGCCGGGGTCGGTCAGTCGCTCTCCCAGTGTTTCCTCCACTTCCTGGGCGAACGCGGAAAAATTGGCGAGCAACGGACTGGCTGCCAGATATTTGAGAAACTGTCGGCGATGAGTCATGCGAAACTCCCGGAAAAACAGGTTGAGTGGTCAATCTTTCGCACTCTACGCGCTACCGGTTGCCGGTGTAAACCTCGCTCCGC
>JANQSV010000087.1 GCA_028279115.1 Pseudomonadales bacterium | reverse complement strand
AGCTGCATCTCGAGGGCAAGTATGTGAACTCCCAGGCCAGCGGCACCGGTCAGCCGCACTTCAACAACGGCAACCTGTCGATTGCCTCCGACAACGCCTATATTCCGGGCCTCGCGGGCGGCGACCTGCTCGCGCTGATGCAGGAGGCCGGCGTGGATTCGTTTGGATTGCGCCGTTTCAACGTCGATGCCGGCTTGCGCGGCCAGCACAACGAACGCCAGACGGGACGGATTGTGGCCGGCATATCCGGCCCCGTGAACGAGCGGATAAACTACGAGGCGAACCTGATTTACGGTCGCAGCACCTCGGAACAATTCGATCTCGCCAACCGCGTCAACGAGCGTTTCTTCGCGGCGGCGGACGCTGTCATCGATCCCGCGACGGGTCAGGCCGTCTGCCGCTACACGCTCGATCCATCAGCGGAAAACACCAGCCTCGGCCGCCCGCTCAACGGTGAACTCGTTGGCGGCGGTTGCGTCCCAATGAACCTGTTTGGCGAAGGCGCGGTAAGCCAGCAAGCCATCGACTACTATACGGTCACCTCGGTGCGCACCGCGAAAATCGATCAAACGGTCGCCAACGCGGTGGTTTCGGGTTCGCTGTTCGATCTGCCGGCGGGGCCTCTCGGCTTTGCCGCCGGTTTCGAGTACCGCAGGGAAACGAGCCAGGACAACCCCGATCCGGTCGACGGTCTGGGCCTGACCTTCCTCAATGTGCTTTTGCCGGAATCCGGCGAATACGATGTGAATGAACTCTTCACCGAGTTCCGCCTGCCGCTGTTGAGCGACGCGCCGCTGGCGCGGGAACTGGCTATCGATGTCGCGGGCCGCTGGTCGGATTATTCGGTAATCGGTTCGACCTTGACCTGGAAGGCGGGCCTGGAATGGACGCCGATCGACCAGATTCGTTTCAGGGGCACCTATTCCGAAGCCGTGCGGGCGCCGAACATCGGCGAACTCTTCGGGCCTCAGAACCAGAACTTCTTCGGCGTGCTGGACCCATGCAGCGACGATCGCCTCGACCTTGGCCGCAACGGCCGCGACGTGCGTGAAATGAACTGCCGCGCGCTCGGCATTCCGGTCGGCTTTGACGCAATGGATCAGGTGACCCGCGAAGGGCTTTCCGGCGGCAATCCGAATCTCGCCGAAGAGAAAAGCGAGTCCTTCACCCTCGGCGCGGTGCTTGAGCCGATCGAGAACCTCGGTATCGCGATCGATTACTGGGATATCACCATCACCGACGCCATCGGCGTGCCCGCCGCCCAGGACATCCTGAATCGCTGCGTTGATGCGCCGTCCGGCATCGACAACGAGTTTTGCCGGCTCATCACGCGCGATGCAACCAATAACATCAGCCTGATCGTCTCGACGCAGCAGAACATTGCCGCGCTCGAGGCTTCCGGTGTCGACGTGGAAGGCAGCTACTCGTTTGACTTCCGCGGCGGCGACCTGCGCCTGCGCATGATCGCGACCTATCTGGAAAACCTCACCAGTTTCCCGTTCCAGTCCGACCCCGATTTGAAGGAAGAAGACGCCGGCGGGCTCGGTGATCCGGAATTCTCCGGTCAGGTCGACATCTCCTACTATCGCGGTCCGCTCAGCGTCAACTGGTCCACGCGCTACATCGAATCGATGGCCCGTATCGACCTGGAAGATCTGGCGGTCAACCCGGATGCCCAGGATCCATTGTTCACCGACAATACCTGGTATGCCGACCTCAATTTCCGCTACGACTTGACCGACAACGTTCGAGTCGCCGTCGGCGTCGACAACCTCTTCGACCAAGACCTGCCATTCGGCCTTACCGGCGCAGGTGCGGGCAGCGGCATTTTCGACAATGTCGGGCGCTTCTTTTACGGCAGTGTGACCCTGTCGCTCGGAGACGGGTAGGAAAGGGCGCGAAAGAACAAGAAAGCTTCTTTTGCCAATCAGAGCAGTGACCGGCCTCGTCCGGTCACTGCTTTTTTTGGGGGGGAGAGCGCTTTTCGTCGGCTACGCCGACCGGGACAACTGCATTCTGTTTGTCACTGCATGCCGTCCATGGCGTGACTTCTTTGGTTTCTCCAACCCCTGGCCTTGCCATCCATGGCAAGTCGTTCGGCCCTCGAAAAGCTGCGCTTTTCGTCGGCTACGCCGACCGGGCCTCACTCATAATCGCTTTGGTCTCAAGGAATTCCTCAAAGCCTTCTACGCCCCATTCGCGGCCGTTGCCGGATTTCTTGTAGCCGCCGAATGGCGCGGCGAAATCCGGGCCGGCGCCGTTGATATGCACATTGCCTGTGCGGAGCCGGCGCGCAATATCGCCGGCGTGTGACGGCTCGCCCGAAACGTATCCCGACAGACCGTATTCGGTGTCGTTGGCGATCGCCACCGCGTCCTCATCGTCCTTGTAGCCAATGATGCAAAGCACCGGCCCGAAAATTTCCTCCCGGGCGATGGTCATGTCGTTGGACACGTTCGCGAACACCGTGGGCTTCACATAGTAACCTGACGCAAGTCCGTCAGGTCTGCCGGTTCCGCCTGCGACAAGTTCCGCGCCTTCCTCGATACCTTTTTCGATCAGACTCTGGATCTTGCCGAACTGCAATTCACTGACGACGGGGCCGAGTCGGGTGCCTTCGGCTTTCGGGTCGCCGACAACAGCTTTGGCTGCCGCCGCGCGGGCGATTTCCGCCGCTTCGGCCATGCGCGATGCAGGCACGAGCATGCGCGTGGGCGCATTGCAGGACTGGCCGCTATTGCCGAAACAGCCAATCACGCCGCCGCTGACCGCTTTGGCGAAATCGGGCGCGTCGTCAAGAATGATATTCGCCGACTTGCCGCCGAGTTCTTGGGTGACGCGCTTGATGCCATCGGCGGCGTTGCGGGCGACTTCGCGCCCGGCGCGGGTCGAACCCGTGAAGGAAACCACATCGATCTCGGGATGCGAGGAAATCGCCGCCCCCACGGTGGGGCCGTCGCCGTTGACGAGATTGAAAACGCCTGCGGGCAAACCGGATTCGGCGATAACTTCGGCCAGCAGGTAGGCGCTGACCGGCGCGATTTCGCTCGGCTTGAGCACCATGGTGCAACCCGCTGCGAGGGCCGGCGCGACCTTGCAGGCGATCTGATTCAGCGGCCAGTTCCAGGGAGTAATGAAGCCGCAGACGCCGGCCGGCTCCTTGACGACGAGCGAAGCGCCGCGGTCTTCTTCGAACTGATAATTCTCGAGAATGGGAATGATGCTCTGAAAGTGTCCGATACCACTGCCGACCTGCGCGGTGCTGGACAGCCGCATCGGCGCGCCCATTTCGTCGGAGATCGCGGTTGCCAACTCGCCGGCGCGAGTCTTGATTCCCGCAATGATGTTCCGGATTACTTCGATTCGCTCTTCCACGCTCGATCGGGACCACGCGTCGAAAGCCGCCCGCGCTGCCCTGGCCGCCTGGTCGACGTCTTCCGCCGTGCCCAGACTGATGGTTGCGAATGCCTTTTCGGTTGCCGGATTGATGACTTCGAGCAGTTCCCGCCCCGCGGGTTCCCGCCATGATCCGTTGATGTAAAAATTGTTGTAAGCCTTGAGCATTGCGCAACTCCCACCAGTAGCTGAATTCCGAATCGGCGCGCCTACCGGGCACGCCCCGACGAGGTGGGCAGTATACCGAGAGTATCTCGTCAATGCAGTCCCTCAGGAAGCCTCGGCAAACCTCTGGATTCTGACCTTTTCCCGTTTTTGCAACGCATGCCAGAGGTCATACTGCATTTGCTGCCGCAACCAGCTTTCCGCGCTGCCGCCGAATGCCTCGGAAAGCCGAATCGCCATTTCGGGCGAAACCCCGATGCGGCCGTTCAACAGCATCGATAAGGTATTGCGCGATACCGCAAGTCCTTGGGCCGCCTCGGTTACAGTCAGACCCAATGGCTGCAGGCATTGCCGCTTGATCACCGTGCCCGGATGAGGTGGATCGTGCATCAACATCACAAATCCCCTCTAGTGATAATCAAGATAATCCACATCAAACGCATGTCCACTTTCAAACCGGAAAATGATGCGCCAATTGGCGCGGACCGTGACAGCCCAGTAGCCGGCGAGATCCTGCTTGAGTGGATGCAAAGCGAATCCGGGCAGGTCCATATCCTCTGGTACAGCCGAAGCATTGAGTCGGGCGAGTATATCCCGCACAGTCTCGCGATGCTCCGCATTAATGCGGCTCTCATCTCCACGCTCCATAAATCGCTTCAGCGATTTGCTCTTGAAGCCAATTATCATTGATTAGCGTAATGCGTCATATTACAGGTGTCAATCTGATAAAGTACTCGACTGCGAAAATACGAGACCGTTGCTTTCCGGATTTTCTTGCAGGGATTTTGGAATTGAGTTTGACTTGGAGGCAGGCCGGGGTGGCTTCTATTCCTCGCGGTCGTCAGCCAACCCGCTCAAGCGGAAGTCTTCAGCAATTTCCTCGTCCAGTTGCTGACCCTTTTGCCTCAACGTCTCAGTGATTCGCTGTTCTATTTTGGTCCTGTCTTCGTCGACCAAAGCCCGCAGTTCAGCCTCAAATTCATCTCGATAGAAATACTCATTGATGTTGATGAAGGCAGCATCGGTGAGAAACCAGGCAGCAATCGCCCTCGACCGCGCCAGCAACATGGATGCCATTCGGGCATCGCTGCTGGTGCGACTTGATTACATATCAAATTTCTGGACGAAACGTAAGATCAGAACAATCCCGCCAAAAAACCGAGGGCGGCTTCGAACTGGGGGTCGTTTGCGGAGGTCGAGTCGAGCGGCCAGTCGGCGGGCAGTTCGGGTTGCAGGCCGCCGGCGGTTGCGGAGCCGACGCTCGTGACGCGCTCGAGCCGCGAGAGTTCCCTGACGAAAGCCTCGGCGGGGCCGGAGGTGAATCGGTCGATTATCAATGCCAGCGGGCTGGAATAGTAGTCGCCGAAATCGCCCGGCAGGAACAGGGCCAGATGCTCCCGGTCGAGATAGCCGGCGGCGTTGCGCAGATCCACGATCAGGCTGCTCGTGGTCCCGAGATCCGCCATGATGCGCTGCAGAACCACCAGGTCGTTGGCGTTGCGGCTGATGCCCCACAGCCGCACGTAGCCGATCACCTTGTTGCCCACGTTGAACTGTTGCGCACTGGCCTCGACCGCGCTGCGATAGCTGTCGAACAGATTGTTGAAAATCGGCGTGACAGCCACTTCCTGTTCCGCGCCATTGCGGGAGAAGACCAGGCGGAAGACCTGGCGGTCGGGTTCCGGTACCGCCGGTGGTTGGGGGTTGAACGAGTAAACCGGATGGAAAGGCTCGCCATTGACGGAAACGATGCGGTCTCCGCGCCGCAAGCCCGCCTCGAACGCGGGAGAGTTGTCGAGTACCGCCGAGACGAGACGGCGGTCTTCGATTTCGACTACCGCAATGCCGATATGGTTCAGGCGCTGTTGCCGGTCCGAGCGGCGGCTGGTCAGCGCGGCCTGGAGATAGGCGGCGAGATTGTCAAACACTGGCGAATTTCATGTTGGTCACAGATTCTGCGACAAAATGGCAGGATTGTCATTTTGGACGGTGCGCAGCACCGCCCAAAGGGTGAGGGGCATGGATGCCCCGAATCACTGCGCTTCGCGCAGAATGACGAGAACGATTACTGCCGCATTACCTCCAGGGCCCGCCGGCATGCGGGTCGGCTGTAAAGCCGATTGCGAAAGTCGGCGTATTTCCGCGGCAAGTCGAACTCGAATCGAATCGCCCAATTGAAGGTCTGGGCAAGCAGTATGTCCACCAGGGAAAACGAGTCGCCGATGGCGTATTCCCCGTCATCGAGCAGGTGTTCGAGCGCCCCCAGCGCTTTGTCGAACTCGAAATTCGCGGTTTCGAGCATTCGCGGAATGCGATGTTCCCCGGGCAGGGCGAACATGTGTTTGCCCTTGCTCCATAGCGGCTGTTCGAGTTCGGCAAGCACGAAGCAGGCGAGTTCGTCGATGCGCGCGTAAACGTCCATGCTCGCATTGGGCAGCAGGCCCGACTCCGGCGCCGAACGCGCGATGTAGTACAGGATGGCTACGGACTCGGTCAGCGTCAGGTCGCCGTCGACGAGCGTCGGCACCTTGCCTTGCGCGTTCACCGCGAGATATCTCGGATTTTTCGCGCTGTCCGGAACTTCCGCGTCAGTGCGCAGTTTGACCTGGACGTACTCGTATTCGAGGCCGCTCTCCTCCAGCGCCCACAAGGCGCGGAAGGAGCGCGACTGTTGAAAGCCGTAGAGCTTGATCATCTACTCCGGCAACGCCATGGCCGTCAGTGAACTGCCAGTTTGCAGGATAACATACTGCCTTCCTTCAAAAACCCATGAACTCATGTCATAGCGGCTGATTGCCGGCGCCTCGACCCGGGCGAGTTCCTCGCCGGTCATCTTGTCCAGCGCGAACAGATGCGGTGCGCCGTCTCCGGTGACGTTTCCATAGATCAGCATGTTGCCGGTGACCACCATGGGGCCGACGGCGCCGGAACCGGTGTTGCCGATATCCACTCCGGCCAGGGCCGGCAGATCTCGGATGCGGTCCGGCGTATAGCCGGCGGGAATCATCCAGAGATGCTCGCCGCTGACCAGGGGGCGTGCGCCGCAGCTATAACGGGAGATGATGTGCATTACGTCGCTGTCCGGGTCGGGATCGGCTGCGTTTCGGCAAGTTGCTCACCGGGACCAGTTGAGGCCGGCATGGGCACTTCCTCGATCGGCCAGACCGCTTCTCCGGTTTCCCGGTTGAAGATATAGACGTAGCTCTGCTTGGTCGCCTGGGCTACTACCGGCATCGGCCCGGAATCCTTCGTCACATCGAGCAGGATAGGGGCGGTCGGCGTGTCGTGGTTCCAGATGTCGTGGCGCACCATCTGGAAGTGCCAGGCGCGCTCGCCGGTCGCGGCGTTGAGCGCGATCAGGCTGGCGTCATAGAGGTTATCCCCGGGATGGTGGTCGCCGTAGTAGTCGATGGTTACGCCATTGGTGGGGATGTAGACCATGTCGAGCTCCGGGTCGGCCGAGATTGGTAGATGTCCCCGGTGTATTGGAGATTGGCAGATGTCACCGGTGTATTGCCAGGCGTCGTTTTCCCAGGTCTCGTGACCGTACTCGCCGGGCTGCGGGATGACGTTGAACTTCCACAGAAACTCGCCGGTGCGGGCGTCGTAGCCGAGAATGTCGCCGGGCACGTTCTCGATGCGCGACTGGTTATAACCTTGCTCCGCCGAGCTGCCGACGACGACCACGTCGTTCACGACGATAGGCGGCGAAGAAGAAGTGATATAGCCGCGTTCGAGCGGAATGCCCTCATAAGGGTCGTACGGATGCCCGAGATCGGCCAGCAGATCGACCACGCCGGTGTCCGGAAAGCCTTCGATCGGCACCGGGCCGCCGAAGCCTTCCAGGGGTTGGCCGGTCGCCGCATCCAGCGCCGTCAGGAAGAATCCCGGCGAGATGATATGGACGACGTCACGGCCATCGATATTGGCGTAACCCACGCCCTTGCCGTAGTCGGCGCGCATGGAATAGGGCCAGCGCCTCGTGTCGGGCTCGCGGTGGGACCACAAGGTGGCGCCCGCCGGTCGAAGGATCGATGGCGCCGTCGTGGCGGCGCGCGCCGGCGACAGTATACAGTCGGCCATTGATCAGGCTCGGCGTCGAGCGTCCGCTTTGCGCCTCGAAGCTGGCGCCGTCCCAGACCCAGGCGACTTCGAGATCGCCGAAGTTCTCGGGCGTGATCTGGTCGGCCGTGGTCGAGCGGGTAATCAGTCGAATGAGCCCGCCGGGCCGGGAAAAACCACCGGACTCTGGATGCCGTCGGCGGACAGACTCGAGACGCCGAAGAAGTAGTTGTCGATAACGACGTTCTCCAGCGTGAAACTGTCCACATCGCCGACGTCCCGCTGAAAATCCCAGGTCGGCGAAGTCGTCAGCCGCCAGTGCACCCGGTAGCCGGCGGCCCCGGGCACCCGTTCCCAGTTCAAGGTGGTGCTCGGCCGCACCGCTCCTTCGATGACGACATTGGCCGGCGGCGCGGGCGCCCAGGCCATGGCGGCGAGCGTGACCGCGTTCAGCCCCGTGAGCTTGGCGGCGTATTCGAAGTTCACATGCTCGATCACGTCGCCATAGGCGATGCCGTCTTCGACGCGAATGTCCTGATGCTGGTAGTTGTAGTTTTCGTTGGTCTCCATTATTCGCACTGCGGGGAAACCTGCCTCGTTGAAGCGCCGGTGATCGCCGCCGCGGCCAAAGCGGTCAATCCGGTAGATCATCATCGTGTCGAGATTGGGGATATAGCGATCCGCCATTTCGTCGACGTAGCGGGCGACGTTGCGTGAAGGCGAATCGACCTCGCCGCCTTGCGCGCGACGCTGGTTTGCTTCCCCTTCGGTTTCCAGATAGCGCGTGCCTTCGGAAAAAACCCGGGCGGTGGTGTTGTCGATGACGCCATTGATGCCAGTGATATTGCCGATCATGTCGTTGTTGAGCACGGCGTCGAGATTCCAGCCGTTGTCAATGGCGTATTGCGAGAGAATCCGGGCGCCGTGCAAGCCCTGTTCCTCGCCGGAAAGACCAGTCAGGGCGATAGTGGCCGGGAATCGATACTGGCTCAGCACCCGCGCCGCCTCGATGACGCCGGCCACGCCCGAGGCGTCGTCGTTCGCGCCCGGAGAGTCGGACTCGAAATTCATCGGGTCACTGACCCTGGAATCCAGATGGGCAGACATCATCACTATCCGGTTCGGCTCGCTCTCGCCCCGCAACATGGCAATGACATTGACCACTTCCACGGGGTCGGGAATGCGGTTCTCGCCGGAAACGACGCCGCTGACGGTAAACACTTCCAGACAGCCGCCGCAGGCGTCTGAAATCCGATTGAACTCGGCCTCGACCCATCGGCGCGCCGCGCCGATGCCGCGGGTGTCGGAGCCGGTCTCCGACAGGGTATGGCGCGTGCCGAAACCGACCAGCGTCCGAATGTCCCGCTCGATACGTTCGGCGGAAACCGCCGCCACGATATCGTGAAAGTCCCGCTCGGCCGCAACGGCCGGCGTCGCCTGGAACAACACCGGCAACAAGCCGGCAATGGCAATACTGCGAATTTTCATTTCGATCCTCCTGTGGGGGGATTCAATCTAAACAGACGGGCGGGGCTATGTGAAGGGGTAATGTCATCCTCGGATAAGAGTTAGTGTTCCATTCCGGTTGTGATTGACTGCTGTCGATAGGCACCATACACTTCGTTTGTGATCAAATCGTTCCGGCACAGCGGCCTGAAAGAAATTTACGAGAAAGGACGCTCGGCACGGGTGGTGCAGGGTCATGTTCCGAAATTGTTGCGAATCCTGACCGCGCTGGACTGGAGCAGCAACCCAAGTGGAATGGATATTCCCGGCTTCAGGCTTCATCCACTCAAAGGTCCCATGAAGGGGCGATATGCCGTTTCCGTCTCAGCCAACTGGCGGGTGACCTTTCGGTTTGAGGACGGCCACGCGGTAGATGTGGACTATCTGGATTACCATTATTAGGAGGTCCTGAAATGGCAATGAAGAACCCGGTGCACCCTGGCGCCATCGTGCGAGAAGATTGTTTGAAGCCGTTAGCCCTGTCGGTATCGGAAGGCGCCAGACGGCTTGGCGTCGGACGTCAAACGCTTTCCCATCTGGTCAACGAAAAGGCGTCCGTTTCCATCGAAATGGCTTACCGGCTGTCGAAAGCTTTCGGTTCTACGCCCGAGACTTGGCTAGGTATGCAGTTGGCTTTCGATCTTGCCCAGTCGCGCGATCTGGAACAAAAGATTAATGTCGAACGCATTGTTGCCGTATAGGGTTCGTTCAGCGTACGGGTTGTTCGCGTAGCGCACACGATACGACACTAGGACACTATCTAGGTATTTTCCACTTATCCAATTGTTTCGGCCTAGGCGAGTCCAAGAAAAATCTACCAAACTTTCATCATTTGCTTGCATGCAACGTCCTGTTCGTCATGCGGCCCATTTCGCCGAGAGAACCTCGGCCTGTTGCAAGACGGTCTGTACGGCGGCGTCCTGGAGGTCGGGCGGATAGCCGTGCTTGCGGAGTATGCGTTTGACGAGAACACGCATTCGCGCCCGCGCCGATTCGCGGTGCTGCCAATCGACGGAGGCTTTGTTCTTCAGGCTGCTCAATAGCTCATGAGCAATTACGCGAAGGTGCTGATTACTCATGACCTCGACAGCGCTTTCGTTCTGAGCCAATGCATCGTAGAAGGCGATTTCCTCCTGTGTAAGCCCTTCCTCCTCGCTGCGTTTGTGCGCGGCGCGGATGTCCTTGGCAAGTTCGATCAGCCGCTGGATGACCTCCGCGGTTGTTATGGCGTTGGTATGGTAGCGGGCGATTGCTTCCTCTACCCGGTCGGAAAAAGCTCGAGTCTGCACGACGTTTACTCGGCTTTGCGAGCGAATCTCGCCGTTGATGAGTTTTCGAAGTGCCTCCATGGCAAGGTTCTTCTTTTCCATTCCCTGAACCTCTTCGAGGAACTCGTCGGAGAGAATGGAGATGTCCGGCGATTCCAACCCAGCGGCTTCGAGAATATCGATGATATCGGTCGAGACGACGGCGCGGCTGATGATCTGCTGCACCGCAAGATCCCGCTGGGGGGAAGAGGTTCCCGAGCCGGGAGCGCTCTTGGCGAGCGCCGACCGAACCGTCTGGAAGAAGCCGACCTCATCGCGGATGCTGCGCGCCTCGTCGCTCGCAGCCGCCAGAGCGAACGCCTTGGTTAGGGCGAGTACTGCATCGTTGAACCGGCGATGCGCTTGTTTCTTGCCTTCTTCGGTCGATTCCCTGGCTGCCTCGCGTTGCTGCATTTCTAGCACCCACTCGATTGCATGGGCGAGAGCAACAAGCCGCTCCTGTGGAGTGCCGATGAGCCCGGCCCGGTAGTCGAAACCGTGGAACATGCCGCATACGATCTCGTACTTTTCCATCATCACGGCGACAGCTTCGGATTCGTCGATGCCGGCGTATTGCCGATCCTCGCCCGAATACTGGCTGAGCGCCGATTTCAGATTCTGGGCAATGCCGATGTAGTCCACGACCAGTCCGGCAGGCTTGTCGCGAAACACGCGGTTCACTCGCGCGATTGCCTGCATGAGCCCGTGCCCTCGCATGGGCTTGTCGACGTACATAGTGTGCATGCTCGGTACGTCAAAGCCCGTCAGCCACATGTCTCGGACGATTACCAGCTTGAGCGGGTCGTCAGGATCTTTGGCCCGCTTGGCAAGCAACTCTCGGCGCGCTTTGCCGCCGATGTGCTGCTGCCATTCTTTCGGGTCCGAGGCGGCGCCAGTCATGACAATCTTTATGTCTCCGCAAGGAACAAATAGCCGAACGGCACATGGACAGATTTTGCGAACGATTCCAGTTGCTTGAGTGTAGGCTGCGCTTGTCCACTCTCCCAGTCCGCCAGTTTTTTGAACTTCGGCAACAAGTCTTCCTGTGTAATATCGGCGCGTTCACGCGCCCAACGCAGTAACTCTGGATTAACGGAGACTCGAATCATGGACGTTCACCCGCCAAAAGTTTCGGAATCACCAGACCGGGCGCATTCGCCGGTTCGCGTGGCGCTCGGTGATTTGGGGGCGGTTGATTACTCATCTTCCGAAATCGCTCATGAGATTCATGATGAGGCGGATCATCAGGTCTTTGTTCGCGGGTTCGCTTTCCGCGATCAGCAGGGTAAGCGCCGTCAATCCCCTGGGGTCGAGCCGGTGCGAGATATTCTCCCGCGTCAGATAGAGCAGGAACAGCAGGGTGCCGATGCGCTTGTTGCCGTCTGTGAAGGGATGGTCTTTGACCACGAAATAGAGCAGATTGGCGGCCTTTTCCTCGCGACTTCGATAGAGCGGTTCGCCGAACATCGTTTGCTCGATGTTGCCGAGTATCGCCTCCAATCCATCGCCACGCGGGTTGCCGAACAGTGCCGAGGCTTCGCCTTTCGCGGAGAGGTCGCGTTTGAAAGCGTCGATCGCGGCGAGGGTGATTTCGAGATCAAGCGCGCTCGTGGCGGGTTTTCCGTCGGCAGGCGCCGCAAGTCGGTCCTCATCGTATTCGAACAGCAGGCGCCAAGTGTCAGCGTAGCCGGTTATGATTTGCAGCACCGCGCTTCCGGTTTCGTCTACGAGTGCTTGGTTCTTGAGTGTGCGGGCGAGCAACTCCAAGGTCTGCCTCGCCTCGTCGAGGCCGCGTTCGGCCAGCCTGCGCTCGTTCAGCGTGTAGCCGCGAACGAGATGCCCACGCAAGGTGCGGGTAGCCCACTGGCGAAAAAGCACGGCCCGCTTGGAGTTGACCCGGTAGCCGACCGAAATGATCGCGTCCAGATTGTAATGCTTGATCTCCCGCTTGACTGATCTGTTGCCTTCAGATCGAACTACCAAGAAATCCTCGGTAGTTGCCGCTTCTTCCAGTTCATCCGTTTCGTAAATGTTCTTAAGGTGCAAGCTGACGTTGTCAGTTGAAGTCTTGAAAACCTCCGACATCTGCCGTTGCGTCAGCCAGACCGATTCCCGCTCGAAGCGAACATCCAAGTGAACTTGGCCCTCCTTGGATTCGTACACGACGACCTCGCCGCCCGGGGCTGTGGGGATTTCGTTCGTGCGCATTGCTTGCCTGCTCCAGTTACTGCGTATGCGAATGTAATGGCGCGATTATCCCATCACCACGGCTTCGCACACGAGATTTTGGAGAAATTTGGAATGATGGCGTACGAATCACGCTATGGCTTCTACTGCCTTTTCGGCAGTCTGAAGGCGAAATTTGCCGGAAATTAAAAGGCTTACTAAAATCGGCGCGGAATTTTTGAAGGACGCCAACGTATTCAGGTGCCCAGAGGGGAGAAGCTTCAGAACTACAGAAACGCGAATCATGCTGGGGCATCCGCGAGATTTGCCAAAGCCGCCGAGACGACCTGCTGCGCTTGCCAATCGGCATAAGAAACACCCGATTTGCTGAGCTTCCAAGATTTTCGTCCATTGTCAGTACGTCCGAGAATGACCGCAGCCGCCGCGCTTGGGCTCGAGAAAACCACATCTTCGGAAAATCGTAGGATAGAGCCATCCCTTGGGGCAAGCTTGCCGGAATTTACAAGTCGCCGATGCAGTTTGGCATAGCTGTGGTCAGCTTTGCTTGACCAAGCGGCGACTGCTGTTGAGCCTTGCAGCACCACAAACTCCCCGCCCAACTCCTGCGCCTGCGCCTCAATCCCGCGCTTTTGGTTGATCAATCGGAAAATGGGGGTGTCGCTTCGGTCTCCCAAGCGTTTAGCAGATTCTCGAGCTGTTTCGACCTCAATCTTGTATTGTCGTAGGAAATCGAAGCCGAGAACGGGAAAGATCAGCTTGATCTGTTCAATGAAAAACTCCATGTCGGATTCATCAGCCTCGGGCAGTGAAATTGGCGGTGGTGCCGTTCCGTTCACGACGGTGACGTTGCCGGAAGCATTCGCTATTGCAATCAGACGTGCTTCCAGATAGCGCGCGTGCGCTTTCGTGATGTTCTGATCTTTACTCGTGACAACGCAGACGCGGTCCCAGAATTCTTTACTCTCGTCCTTGCCGTGTTGAACGAGTCGATTGCGGACAACATCGCTTTCGCCGATGTAGATTTGGAGTGTTTCGGGATCTTTCGGATCAGGTCCGATCAGAAAGTAGATGCCGGTGCGCTCAAACTCGGGGCGTTTCAAAAAGGCCGGCAACCCGCTTCGGGAGCCGGCAAGAACGTGTCCTGTCCAGTTCATTATCTCTGCGGTGGTAAGCCCCGAAGCTTTACCTTCCGCGAGAAACAGTCGAACGGTTCTACCGAGCAATGCACTCATGATGCTGGCTCCTCGAGTTTCTTTGCTTGGTTCAGGCGAATTTCACCGGAAATTAGTTTGGGCAGAAGGAAATCGCGGGTCTGGACAAGCGCGTTTTCCTCCACTTTGTTGGTCTCCATACGGTCAAACAAGGGCGAAACAAGTGCCGAAAAGCTGGCGATAACCGCGTCGTCTGACACGGCGATCTCGGTTGCTCCCACGACTTCAGGACGAACTGACGGATAGGCCGCACCATCAGCCAGATTAGCAAGGCGCTTGATGTTTTCAGGATCAGTCGCAGCGAGATACACCACTTCACTGTGACGATTTTCTAACGGTCTGAGAACTGCAAATCCAGTACTTCCGGTTAGGCCGGGTACGCCGATAAATGCAAAAGACCCGTTACCGGGCCTAACCATTCCTACGATTGTATCTCCGGGGCGAAGAACGCGTTTTGCCCGACTTGGCGCTTGTTGCCAATCGAATCGGTGCGTGGCCTCAATTGTCCCCCACTTTGTGTTCGCGAGGTCCACATACTCAACTTCTTCCGGGCAGTTTATTCTGGACCAAGATTCTGGATTGATGTCGGCGACTGCCGTCAACTCAGCTAACGACCATCCAACCGGCTTATCTTCGTCATCCAGTGCGTCGGGGAATAGGTCCCAAAGTTCGGGGGTCAAGTATGGAGCGAGACCTTTGGACTTGGCGCGGGTGGGACCGAAATCGACGAACCAGTCCTTGAAGATCGCTCGTGCCATCGCCTCCAGCGTTTCGTTCATCTGGCGGTTCAACTCGATCTTGTCATCAAGTTTGCCGAGAATGTTGGCGATGGTGCGTTGTTCAGCGACGGGCGGTAGGGAAATCTCCAAACGCTCGATATCCGCAGGTCTGATTGACGGGTAGGCTGATGTGCTGTGCTCGGCGATAGTATGAAGTCGCTCAACGACATGGTCCTGGATTAGAAACCGGTAGATAAACCCAGTGTCCGCAATGGCCTCTTTACCCCGAAAAATGGCGAATTCTGTAGAAGCAAGAAAGTTCTCCGGTACTTCGCGCAATATGCCAAAGTGTCTCTGATTTGGGCGCACTGTTGAGTAGACTATTTCACCTCCTGATCGGGCCTTGCGGCGGGCGCGACTGGGCAGCTTTTCTCGCTCCGGGATAATGTGCAAAATCTTCTCTATTCGGTTTTCCGAGATGTTTCCGGTCTCAAGATAATTTACGAAAGGCCATTTTTCCTTTGGCGAGTAAGTATCTTCGTTCATTAAAATGCAGTCGCCGAGTTGTTGGCGCTGCTTCCATCCTCTAGAGCAGGTCGCCGACTCAACCAACACCACATGTTCCCGCTCGATTTCGTGGCGAAACTCTGGGGGCACGTTGTCCCAAACGAAAAGATCAACACGAAACGTCAGATCGCTTTCGTCGAACGCCTCCCTAAGTTTCGATACCGCACCAGCCTGCTCGGGCGTTGTGAACACAACCATGTCGAGATCCGATTCGGGGCGCGAGGTCCAGTGGACGCGGGAGCCATACACCCAGGCTTCGGTATTCGGGAGAAATCGCGCGAGCAATTTCCGAACCATCTCCTGTTCTCGAACCGAAAGATCTATTGATCGGGTCATTGCCACGACTGGCCGGTCATTGTCTCGTAAAGTCCGACTGCATCGGCGATGAAGTTCGGTGTCAAAGCCAGACACGCTTTGGCTTTTTCACCATCATAGTCGTGCGATGTGTTGGTTCGGGCTTCCGCATAGCCGAACCATTCCTCAAGTGCGCTGGAAAGCACTTGGTTTTCACGTGCGAGACGAAACACGGGTTTGGGACTGTTGGGCGGGTCCGCGACTCCCAATTCCACGATCAAATACCGCTTCAGCACTTTCCAAAGACAATCGTAACAAGTCTTGAAGCGTTGAATGACAGACTCCGCAATACCTTCGCGGGTAATTTCCGGGAGGGATGTATCGGCGTGTCGGTGATTCTCGTACTGTTCTTCGAGACGTTTCAGGGATAATTGAAATTTTGAATAGTCTATCTTGTCCATTTCCCATAGACCTCCATCACTGGGATGTGCGGCGCAGGACCAAGGCATTGACAACCTTGACGGCATCAGAGGGCGTCCCAGCCAAGTCGACCGCTTCCCCATGTTTTCCCTGCCAAGATGACTTGCCAGTGTCGAGGCTGATTCTTGCCACCGACAGTTGATCCGGCGACAGATCGTCATAACCTTCTTCGTATCCGTCCACGACTACACGGAGTTCGGGCGGATAGCCTCTCAAAAGTTCAATCAGTTCGACAACGTTCATGCTCATTCGCCATGCTCCCAATAGCCCAGCGATTTAAGATTCGCCGCAATCGCTGCGTCCAGCTTCACCCCTTCTGCCCGCTGTCCGCGCAGTTGGGCGACCAACCGTTTCATCTTGTCGTCAAACGGCTCGCCGTCATCCTCAGCCGCCGCCGCGCCGACATAGCGACCCGGTGTCAGCACATGATTGTGCCGCCCGATCTCTTCCAAAGTCACGGATTTGCAGAATCCCGGCTCGTCCATGTATCTGGCCGTGCCCCGCGTGCTGCGCCAGGCGTGATATGTGTCGGCGATTTGGGCGATGTCCTCGTCGGTAAACTCCCTGCGGGTTCGGTCAACCATGCGCCCATGCTTGCGGGCGTCGATGAATAGCACTTCGCCGCGCCGGTCGCGCCAGCCATTATCGGGATTCTTGTTGCGGGCGAGAAACCAGAGACAGGCGGGAATCTGGGTGGAATAGAAAAGCTGGCCGGGCAGGGCGACCATGCAATCCACAACGTCGGCCTCGACCATGGCGCGGCGGATTGCGCCTTCGCCGGACTGCGCCGACGACATCGAGCCGTTGGCGAGCACCACGCCCGCCGTGCCGTTCGGCGCGAGATGATGATGCATATGCTGAAGCCACGCATAATTGGCATTGCCCTTCGGCGGCACGCCGAACTTCCAGCGCGCGTCTTCCCGCAATCGGTCGCCGCCCCAATCGGAGATATTGAAGGGTGGATTGGCGAGGATGAAGTCGGCCTTCAGGTCTGGCAACTCGTCTCTATGGAAACTGCCTTCGTTGTTCCAACGGATGTCGGCGTCGATGCCGCGCACCGCCAGGTTCATCTTCGCGAGCCGCCAGGTCGTGTAATTGCTTTCCTGCCCGTAGATGGCGATGTCGCCGATGCGCTCGCCATGCTCTTCGACGAACTTCTCGGACTGGACGAACATGCCGCCGGAGCCGCAGCAAGGGTCGTAGACGCGGCCTTTGTAGGGTTCCAGCATCTCGACGAGCAGCCGGACAACGGAGCGGGGCGTGTAAAACTCGCCGCCGCGTTTGCCCTCGGAACCGGCGAAGCTGCCGAGGAAATATTCGTAGACCCGACCGAGAATGTCGCGGGAGCGATCAGACTCCTCGGCCATGCCGATACCGCTCACAAGATCGATAAGTTCGCCGAGCATGACCTTGTTGAGTGCCGGGCGAGCGTATTCTTTCGGCAGGACGCCCTTAAGTGAGGCATTTTTGGCCTCAATCGCAAGCATGGCGTTGTCGATGTGCTTGCCGATCATCGCTTCCTTTGCCGCAGCTTGCAGATGCGACCAGCGAGCCTCCCTCGGCACCCAGAAGACGTTTTCGGCGAGGTATTCCTCGGGATCCTCGGCATCGGCCAGATCGTCTTTCAGCAATTCCGCTCGCTTGGCCTCGGAGGCATCCGAGATGTATTTCAGGAAAATCAGGCCCAAGGCGACATGTTTGTAGTCGGACGGCTCCATGTTGCCGCGCAGCTTGTCTGCTGCGGCCCATAGCTGGGCTTCGAAACCGAGGTTAGCGCCGTTGTTGAGGGTCTTTTTTGGCATTTGGTCCCTATCGTCAACAATACTTCGAATCAGAGTCTGAAAAGGCGGCGGTAGCGATACGGCACGAGTTTTCGCGTGATGTATCGCGATACGGAATCCGAGCCCGAACGGCTGCGTTTGGGGCGAAAGCGTTTTCCGTAATTTTTGGGCGCATTTGGCGGATCATCCATTGATTTCCAAGTGCGGGGATCATGAAAACTATCGTAGTTCCACATGCCTTTGCGATTTTTGCGGGCAAACGCCTGTTGCCGATTGTACTGGTTTCCATAAGCGGCAACAGCCCAGCCGCTCTCGACCATGAATTCGTTGATATCGGTTTCGCCGTGATACACGGTTCCGATCAAGCGATGATATTTGTCGGTGTCGGTTATCACAGCGCGGACTTTATTGCCACCAATGAGCTTGATCAGCCTGTGCTTTATGATTCCGCCGTGATTGACGGTTCGACCGTGGATTACCGCGGGCTGGCCATACTCGGGCGCATCGAGGCCGGCAAGTCTGATTTCCCGGCCGTTCACGTTGATGCCGTCGGCATCGGTAACTCTGGCGCGACCGAAAATCTCGAAGGGGAAGTGAGCTCTGGCTCTTGCCGCCGGTACGCGTGCGTACCTTCGAGATGATTTAGGCTTGAGCCAGGCGTTGAACAACAAAGTCAACGCTACAAAGATAGCAATTAATGTTATGAGAGTAGGATCCACGAACAACTCTATTGCGTTTAGCTATCCAGCGCTGGCCCGGAGCGTGGGGATGCCTGTAACGTCAACTGCGCGTTCGGCCACAGCAAGGTCATGGTTGCGTTGCAGATTTACCCAGAAGTTGGCGCCATTGCCAAAGAGTTTGCCGAATCGAACAGCCATTTCGGCCGTGACCGGCTGTCGCTCGTTCAATATGTCGTAAAGCGTCTGCCGAGAGATTCCGAGGGTGGTCGCCACTGCCGACTTGCTCATGCTTATCGACGGCAGAATTTCCTCTCGGAGAATTTCGCCCGGATGCGCGGGAACTATGGAGGCATGCCGCTTGACCATTAGTGATAATCCTCTATATCCACATCAACCGCCCCTTGATCATGCCAGCCGAACGTCACTCTCATGTTCGCGGTTAGGCGAACTGAATATCGATTCGACCGGTCTCCCTTCAGGCGATGGAAGAAAGAACCGGGATAGTTCATATCTTCAGGGCTCTCCGCAGCCTCCATCGCCGAAAGGATCCGTCGTAGTTTGTGAAGCCATTCGGCGTTGAGTCCCCTGGAGTTTCCCGTGGTCCAGAAGATTCGGAGCGCCTTGTGTCGAATCCCTTCGATCATCGCTCAACGATGAAGGGAGAACCAGAATTTGTCAAGTATTACCTGACAGGCATTATTGGGATAACAGCGCCGCTATGTCGCCCATGGGTCGTCGTTGATGCGGGCGGCGAAATGACGGAAACCGGCAAGGAAGATTGACTGCAATAACGGTCTTGCGAATACTGGCTCCAAAGAGGAGATTCGTCATGTCTTACATTCGCGCTCAGGCTGTGTTGATTGCCGTGTTTTCCTTCCTCCCCGCCGCTCAGGCCCAGCAACTCGATCAGGCCACGGTGGACGGATGGTTCGAGGCGCTTTCCAACTGGGGGCGCTGGGGGCCGGACGATGAAAAGGGCACGGTCAACCTGATCACCGAAGAGACGCGAGTCGCGGCGGCGCGGCTGGTGCGAACCGGGGTTTCGGTTTCGATGGCGCATGAATTGCTGGAGGAGGAAGCGGCGGACAATTTCAGCCCCTTCGAGCATCGCATGACTTCGGTCGGCAGCAGTCCCGGGCCCTGGTCGGGAGATTTCGTCGGCGTCTCCTATCATGGCTATGCGCATTCGCATCTTGACGCGCTTTGCCACCGCTTCCAGTTCGGCACGATGTATAACGGCTATCCCGAAGACGAAGTGACCGAGGAAGGCTGCGCCAGGCTCGCAATCACGTCCTTCGGCGCCGGCATTTTCGGCCGCGGGATCATCATGGATTTTCCCGCCATGCGCGGAGTCGGCTGGCTTGAGAACGGCGCCGCCATCACCACCGAATGGCTCGATGAATGGGAGGAATTGCATGGCGTAACCGTCGGCGCCGGCGACATCGTGCTGATCCGGACCGGTCGCTGGCCGCGGCGGGAAGCGCTCGGGCCGTGGAATCTCGCCAACGATTCCGCCGGCCTGCACGCATCGACCGTGCAATGGTTCAAGGAACGCGATGTGGCGCTGATCGGCAGCGATTCGGCGCTGGACGTGAAGCCTTCGGGCGTCGAGGGCTATAACTCGCCGGTGCACGCACTGGTGCTGGTCGCCCTGGGCATGCCCATCTTCGACAACCTGGATCTGGAAGCGGTCGCGGCCGAAGCCGAGCGTCACGGCCGACCGGAGTTTCTCTTCACCACCGCGCCGTTGCGGGTTTCCGGCGGCACCGGTTCGCCGTTGAATCCGATCGCTACGTTCTGACTACCACTGGTACTGGACGCGGCCGAACAGGTTGATGCCCCGACCGTACATGCGGCTGCCTTGCGGCACCACGCTGTTCAGGACGCGATTGAAGCCGGTCAGGTGGTCGACGTAGTCGGTATCGAACAGGTTTTCCGCGCCCAGGGTGAAAGTGAATCCCTGGCCGGTCAGCCAGTCCAGGTAGACGTTGGTCAGGTTGTAGCCGTCGGTTGGATCGGAACTGTTGTTCGGATTCATCGGATCGTAGGTGTTGGTGTGGGAAATATTGTCCTGTTCCATCACCACGACCTGTTCGATGCGGGCGGAGAAGTTGCCTGTCTCATATAGCAGCGATGCGCGGATGTTGTTCGGATTTACCCGATACAGGTGGTCCGAAACATCGCCGCGTTCGGCGTTCACCTGCGAAGCCATGCCTTCGACCCGCCATCGATCGTCGATGGGAAAGCCGAAGGTCAGGTCGAAGCCGCGGAACTCCGCCTCGGTATTGGTGAACATCAGCGGAGTTGGGTCTCCGTTGGCGTTGCGGCTGACGCCGACAACCGCCATGTGGGTCGCAGGTACGCCCTGGATGTAATCGTCGACATCCCGGACGAAGAAGCGGGGGGAAAACCAGGCCGACCCGTTGCTCCAGTCGAAGCCGAGCTCGAACTGGTCGGATGTTTCCGGCGCCAGGTCCGGGTTGCCGACATAATTGTTGCCGTCGCCGAGTCCGGCGTTGATTTCCAGCGGAATCCAGAGGTAACGCTCCTGGTACAGCGGCGAGCGCGTCTTGCGGCCGTAACCGGCCTCCACGACCAGGTTGGCCGTCAACTGGTAACGCAGTTTGGCCACCAGGTCATTGTTGTCATCGTTCTGCGCGCGCTCGCGCGAATTGAAACCCTGGCGCAGCATCCAGACCGCCCGCGGCGGCGTGCCCATGCCCCACCTGGCGGGATTCATGTCCACCAGGCGGGCGGGGAAAGCATCGATTTCACCGGCGCTCATTTCCACGCGTTCGAGCCTGCCGCCGAACTCGACATACCAGTCGTCATCGAGAATCGCCGACCATTGGATGAAGGCCGACTTGCTGTCGGTTTTCACGTCATTGAAATTCTCGACGAAGAAGGGCGCGAAATCCGGGTCGGTCACGCTCACGTCGTGCTCGCCGTCCTTGCCTTCGGCGCCGATTTCGAGCACGCCCGGGCCGACTTCAAGATCGAAGACGAGCCGGAAGCCGGATTCTTCGCTTTCCGCGGATGCGAAGCGCTTGTCGTCGCCGAGGAACGGAGGCAGCGGCAGGCGGGAGAAATCGGGAGTCGGCCGCAGCAGGAAATTGCTCATGCCGTGCTCGATGTTCGACCGGTATACGCCGAACTCTACGCCGAGGTTCCCGAGTTGCCCGTTGTATCTGAAATTGAAGGTATCGGTATCGAACCAGTCGATATCCATGGGCAGGGTCGGCGTGCCGCTGTCCTCGGTCTCGATGCGATGGGCGTCGAACAGCACTTCGTGGGAGCCGCTCTGGAAACCGTAGCCGACGCCATAGATGGCGCGGCTGTATTGCGTTGCGGCCACCTCGCCGTTGGCGGATTCATAGTTGTCGCCCTGGTCGAGATTGCCGATGCCGTAAAGCCGGTGATTGGCGTTGCTGCCGCCGAGAATCAGCGAACCGCTCGTACTGCCCGCGGCCGAAGCTGCCGACAATTCGGTGTCGCCATGCCAGTCCCAGCCGTCGCCGTCATTGAATTGGGGACGTTTCCAATGCGCCGTGGCGGCGCCCCCGATACCGCCGCCGGTGGAAATCGAAGCTATGCCCTGTTCCACGACAAGGTCTTCCATCAAGGCGGCGGGAATATGGTGCAAGGGCGGCGCCATCCAGTTGGGTCCGCCGCCGTGAATCAGCATGCCGTCGATACGCACATTGATGCGGGGGCCGAACATGCCGCGATATTGAATCTGCCCCGTCAGAGGGCCGTTGTGGTTGGCGCCGCCGCCGGGAACACGGTTGATCAGCAAGGCGGCGTCCGCGCCGGAATCGGTCCGGCGCGCATCGAATTCGGTTTCAAGGAACTCCTGACGACCGATAACGATAATTTCTTCGACTTCCTCGTCCTGGGCGAGAAGAGGTTCGCCTGCGGCAAGCAAAAAAGGCGCGGCCGCCGCGGCGAGGAGAGATTTGTTCAGGGGCACGGTGCGACTCCGGCATCGTTGGGAAAACGGGGAAATTATAGGTTCCCCGCTGTCGGAATCCGATGTGGCATATTGTCGCGCCGATGACGCGCAGGGGCGAGGCATGCCTCCCCCGCTGTCAGAATCCGATGCGGCGTATTCTCACTCTGAAAACGGGAACCGGGTGATTCCGGGCCCGTTTCGCGGTAAATTCAACCGGTTGGATTTCATCGAAAGCCCGCAGGGGACCATGACGAGATCGTTCCGCGTTTCCGTTTTGCCGATGGCGCTGCTGGTGTTGACCGGGCAGTCCGCGCTTGCATTGCAGTCCGAGGCGGAAGAGGAATCCCTCGCGCTGGCGAGGGAACTGGATCAGCACGAACGGCATGTGGAGGATTTGCGCGGCGAACTCGGCGTCTATCACCCCGCCTTGCAGGAAGCTTATGGCGAACTCGGCGGCTTCTATCTCGAACTGGAAGATTACGAACAGTCCGTTTCCATCTATAACGACGCGCTCGAAATCGCGCGCATCAACGAAGGTCTCTACAGCGAATCGCAACTGCGCATCATCGACGCCATGATCGCCGGCAACGAGGGGCTCGCAGACTGGGAGGCGGTGGACGACCTCCACCATTTCCGCTACCACCTGGCGAGCCGTCTCTGGGAATTGACCGACCGCCGCCACCTGGCGGCGATCGAAACCTGGGGCGGCTGGAAAATGAGAGCGATCCGGGACGATCTGCTTGGCGACAGCAGTTGGAGCGCGCAGGCGGCCATCGACGACGCGGGTTCGGTTTACCGGCGCGCAATCACGGCGCTCGATCAGGAACCGGAAGCGCGACCGCTCGACCTGGCCAACCTCGTCCGTGGCAAGGCCGAACTCGACATCTACATGATGCGCGTCGTCGCCAATACGCCTTACAACTATTTCCCGGCCACCGTGCCGCGCTACGTCAACCAGATGCGCTGCCGCATGGCGCCGGCGCCAAATGGCCAGGCCGTGCGGCAATGCGTGAACGTGCAAGTGGAGAATCCGCGCTTTCGCGAATCCCAGCGCAGAAACAAGCTCACGACCCTGACGCGCTATTCGAACGCCATCAACAGCGGCATCGAAAGATTGACGGCGATTCGCGACCGGGGGGACGGACTGTCCAGTGAGACCCTGGCGCAAATAGACGCCCGGATCGCGCAACTCGAAGCGGAAAACCGGCAATACTTCCGCCGCGGTCGCCGGGACTCGCTGTTCTGATCGCGTGAGGCGCGAGTCGCTGTCGGGCTGGGGCGAGTTCGGTGGGCGTGCGAGGGTGAGGTCCGGTCGGCGCAGCCGACAAAGAGCAACGCTCTTTGAGGGCCGAACAACTTGCCATGGGTGAAGACAAGCGTATGCGAAGCGCAGCTTCGCGCGCAGGCTGAACGACGCCAAGCTGTGCTTGGCGGCTGGACTGGCAAGGCTGGGGATAGTCGAAGCCAACAGAGCCGCGCCATGGATGGCATGAACAACCTTGCAGAATCTCCAAAAGATTCTGCGACTGCGCTTCGCTGCGCGCGGAATGACAGCTCGGCATAGACAAATTTCCCGTTTCGTAGTACAAACAGCAACGTTCGACCGCAGTCTGCGGAATGAAATCTGAATGGAGGAAACCCATGTTGAAAATTGCCAGCCGACTGACCTGGCTCCCGCCGCTTTTCGCGGCGGCGCTGATTGGTCATTCAGCGGCCGCGTTGGAAGTAGGGGACAGGGCGCCGGACTTTTCTCTCCCGGGCTCTGACGGCAACACGTACAGCCTTTCCCAGTTCGCCGGGAAAAAACCGGTTGTCATCGCTTTTTTCCCAAAAGCCTTTACCGGCGGCTGAACCATGCAATGCAAGGCGCTGCGTGACAGTGCCGAGGAAATCCAGAAATACGACGTGGCGTATTTCATGGTCAGCGTGGATACGCTGGAAGACAATACCGCCTTCGCCGAAGAGAATCACGCCAGCTTTCCGGTGCTGGCCAATCCTGAAAAGGATATGGTGGAAGCTTACGGCGCGTTGATGCCGGTCGGATTCGCCAATCGCTGGACCTACTATATTGGCGCCGATGGCGTCATTCTGAAGATTGACAAGGAAACCGACCCGGCAACCGCCGGCGAGGATATGGCAAGAATCATGGGAGAGCTGGGTTTCCCCCGGATCTGATCATCGTTGCATGAATGGGCTGATTTGAGAAAACCCGGGTGAAGGCTGGTCGGCGCAGCCGATCAAAAGCGAAGCTTTTGAAAGTCTGAACGGCTCGACCTTGATCACATGGAATGCATAAGTCATGAAACGTTTTGGCTTTTTCATCATAGCCGGCGTCGCGGTCGTGTCGCTGGCTGCTCTTATCTGGCTCAGTGCCGGCTTCGATGAGCCGGTCGGCGTCACCAGCCGGATAATCGAACTTCCCGCGCCGGTTGCGACCGAGCCGGAACCGGCCCCGACTCCCGGCGTGATTTCTCCCCCCGCACAGCCCGCGGTTACGGCGGTTGAACCGACCGAAGAGCCCGAACCGGTTGTCGAGGTCCCTGCGCAGCCTGCGGTCGAACCGGAACCTCCGGAAAAGGAAGTGGACCTGCCCAGCCTCAACGACAGCGACGGCTTCGTGCGCGAGCGACTGCAGGCGTTGCGCAACGGCGCCGCCGTGCTGCGCCTGGTATCCGACGATCAGTTGATCCGCAAGTTCGTCGTTTTTGTCGAGAATGTCGGTCGCCACGAGTTTCCCCAGACCGATCTGCCCTTCCGCCCCGTCGGCGTCGAAATGCCCGTGCGCGAACTTGATCAGAACCTGTTCCTGATGGAGGAAGACGCCTTTCCCCGTTTCGACGGTTTCATCGACGCGATGGTGGCGGTGGATTCCGAACAGGCCTATGCCCTGTACCGGCTGCTGCGGCCGCTGTTCCAGCAGGCCTATGCCGAGATCGGCTATCGCGGCCGCGATTTCGACGACGCCTTGCGCCTGGCGATCAACAATGTCCTGCAGGCCGCCGACGTCGAGGGGCCATTCCAGTTGGTGAAGCCATCGGTGATGTACCTGTTCGCGGATTCGGAACTCGAGAACGCGGACGCCGTACACAAGCAGTTGATCCGCATCGGTCCGCGCAACAGTACCCGCCTGATGGCGAAACTGGCCGAATTCGTCGTTCTGCTGTAGATTTCCCCGACCATGATTTCCGTACCCGCAGCAGTGGTCGATGTCGCGTGGCTGGCCGCCAACCTGGCGGCGCCGAATCTCATCGTGCTCGACGCCTCGATGCCCCCGGTAGTGCCGGGCCTGAACTCGGTTAACGCAGAAGGACAGTTCAAGGCCATTCCCGGCGCCCGCCGCTTCGATTACGACAAGAACGTGTGCAAGCCGGATACTTCGCTGCCGCACATGTTGCCAGGCCCTGAAATCTTCGAGCGGAAAGTGCGTACGCTCGGCGTCAACGCCGCTTCGGCCCTGGTGGTCTACGACGATTGCGGCATGTACGCGAGTCCGCGGGCCTGGTGGATGTTTCGCGCCATGGGCCACGACAATGTCGCGGTGCTGGGCGGCGGACTGCCTGCCTGGGTTGCGGCGGACAAGCCGCTGGCCGATTCACTGGCCGAAGCGGAATCGAAAGGCGATTTCGCTGCCGACTTCAGACCGCACCTGGTCAGCGATTACCGGGCGGTGCTGGAAGCGCTCGAAGACGACACGCGCCGGGTACTCGACGCCCGTTCGCCGGGACGCTTCCGTGGCGTCGACCCCGAACCGCGGCCGGGACTGCGCGGCGGGCATATGCCGAATGCCGAAAATCTGCCTTTCGTGAGGCTGCTGGAAAACGGCGTGATGAAACCGGCGGACGAATTGCGCGAGATATTCGCCGAGTTCGGCGCTCCCGAGCGCGGCCTCATAAGCAGTTGCGGCTCGGGCATCACTGCCTGTGTGATCGCGCTGGCGGCCCACGAGGCCGGCCTTGACGATGTCTCGGTCTACGACGGTTCCTGGGTCGAATGGGGCACGCCGGGACATTTGCCGGTTGTAACCGATTAGCAGCCCGGCCCCACCAAATTCGCTTCGCGAATTTGACTCCCCCGGAGGGGTAGTGGGTAGTGGCTTCGAAATGGTCAGCGATGAATGATTCAACGGCAATAGTGGTCAGCACGTTCTACAAGTTCGCCGCGCTGCCCGATTTCCGATCCCTCAGAGAACCGCTGCTGAACGCACTTCAGCGCCACGATGTGCGGGGCACCGTCCTGCTTGCCGCCGAAGGCATTAACGGCACTGTCGCCGGTTCCCACGCGGGAATCGACGCCGTGCTCGCGAAAATTCGCGCCGATTCGCGCTTGCGCGACCTGCGCGCGAGGGAGTCCCGCAGCGAGGAAAATCCTTTCTATCGGACCCGGGTCAAACTGAAAAGGGAAATCGTCACCATGGGTGCGCCGGACATCGACCCGCGCCACATGGCCGGCGCCTACGTCGCTCCGGAACGTTGGAACGAGTTGATCGACGATCCCGCAGTGCTCGTACTCGACACCCGCAATCGCTACGAGGTGGAAATCGGCAGTTTCGATAACGCGGTCAACCCGGAAACCGATTCCTTCCGCGAGTTTCCTGAATACGTGGGCAAGAATCTCGATCCGGAGAAGCATCGCAAGATCGCGATGTTCTGCACCGGCGGCATCCGCTGCGAAAAATCCACCGCGTATCTCAAGCAGCAGGGATTCGACGAGGTCTATCACCTGCAAGGCGGCATCCTGAGTTATCTGGAAAGCGTGCCGCCGGAAGATTCACGCTGGCGCGGCGAATGTTTCGTATTCGATAACCGCGTCACCGTGGACCACCGGCTGCAACCGGGCTCCTACGACCAATGCCACGCCTGCCGCATGCCCATTTCCGACGAAGACAAGGAAAGCCCGCTTTACGAGAAGGGTGTCAGTTGCCCTCATTGCCATGAACGCCAGACCGGAGAACGAGCCAAGCGTTTCGCCGAGCGCCAACGCCAGGTCGATCTCGCCCACGCGAGAGGCGAACAACACATCGGTCAGGACATGACCGGCCTGATGCGCGAACGCCGACAGGAAAAACTGCGCCACAAGGAAAAGCAGCGGAAGTCAAAACCCGCAGCGGAATAGCCCCCTCCGAATCTGCTCCGCAGATTCGACTCCCCCAGAGGGGGAGTATTCAACGCGATTTCGGAAAGACCGTCAGCTGCGGCACTTCGCCGCAGATTCGACTCCCCCAGAGGGGAGAGTATTCAACACCTGTGCGGAACCGAATACTCCCCCTTGGGGGAGTCAAAACCGCGCAGCGGTTTTGGTGGGGGCGAATTTGCAACCACATCCAGCCGAAATCAGAATTGCCGGTCAACCTCGATTGGACAAGTGATTTTGGGTATATTCGGCCAAGACCTCTGCCTCGGGTGATTGGCCGATGAATACGCTGACCAGTTCCAAACCGCCGCGCGTTTTCCCCGCAATTCTCATTCTGATCGCCGCGCCGCTCGTAATTGGCGGCCTGCAGCTCGTTTTCCTGGGAGGTTCGCTGTATTACGCTCTCGCGGGGCTGGTATTGCTTTCCTGCGCGCATCGCATCTGGCGCCGCCAGCCGTCCGGGGCGTGGCTGTACGGCGGCTTGCTGGTTGCGACCATCGTCTGGTCCTTTTGGGAGGCGGGTACCGATCTATGGGCGCTGGCGCCGCGTATTCCGCCCTTCGCCGTGATCGGGCTCTGGTTTGTCACGCCCTGGTTCCGCAATTCGCTGCACCAGGGTTCGCCGCCGCCGCTGCTGCAATCAGCTATCGCCAGATGGTCGGTTCCGGCGACCGTGGTGGTCGCGGCGCTGGTCGTATTCCTGGACGCCGGCTACGAGGTAAATGACCCGGCGCCGCGCAGCGGCGTCAATACGGTCAATACGCACACCGACTGGCCCGCCTATGGCAACGACCGCGGCGGCAGCCGCTATTCGCCGCTGGATCAGATCAATGCCGGGAACGTCGCCGATCTCGAAGTGGCATGGACCTATCGCACAGGGCAGGGCGGCTCCTTCAAGGCGACACCGCTGCAACTCGGCGATTTGCTCTATGTCTGCACCGGCGGCAACGTGGTCATCGCGCTCGATGCCGACAGCGGCGAATTGCGCTGGCAGTTCGACCCGCTGATCGATCCGGAGCATCTTGAAACCGCGCGTTATTTCACTACCGGCTGCCGCGGCGTTTCATATTACGCGGCGCCGCCCGAGTACCAGGGCGATTGCCGGGAACGAATTCTTACCGCCACCACCGATGCGCGCCTGATCGCGCTCGATGCGCTCAGCGGCGAGCGCTGCCTGGGATTCGGCGACCAGGGCGAGGTCGATCTGACCATCAACATGGGCAACGATCCGCTGATCTTCAACTTCCAGACATCCCCGCCGGGCATAGTGCGCGGCAATGCGGTGGTCGGCGGCTGGGTGTTCGACAACCAGTCGGTGGGCGAACCTTCGGGCGCGGTGCGGGCCTTCAATGCGATCACCGGCGAGTTTGCCTGGGCCTGGGACATGGGCCGGCCGGGCATCCATACCGAACCGCTGGCCGGAGAGGTTTACACCCGAGGCACTCCCAACGTCTGGAGCCTGTTCAGCGTCGACGAAGAACTCGGATTGATCTACGCGCCCACGGGCAACGAGACCCCCGACTATTTCGGCGGCTACCGCATGGAGGTTAGCGATCAATTCGCGAGTTCAGTGGTCGCCATCGAAGGCGAGACCGGCGCCCCCCGCTGGCATTTCCAGACCGTTCACCATGACATCTGGGATTGGGATGTGCCTTCCCAACCTACGCTGATCGATCTGCCCGGAGACAATGGCGAAATGGTCAAGGCTGTGCTTGTTCCGACCAAGCGCTCCGAAGTCTTCGTGTTGAATCGCGAAACCGGCGAGCCGATCTTCGCGGTGGAGGAATTGCCGGTACCCACCGAAGGCGGCGTACCCGAAGATTACGTTTCGCCGACGCAGCCCTTTTCCACCGAACTGCCTCACTTCCGCGACGACATCACCGAGAACATGATGTGGGGCGTTACTCCTTTCGATCAACTCTGGTGTCGGATCGAATACAGGAAAATGCGCTACGACGGGCATTTCACCGTACCCGGCACCGAACCGATCTTCCAGTTTCCCGGCAATGCCGGCGGGCACAACTGGGGCAGCGTCAGTGTCGATCAGGTCAACAACATCATGGTCGTAAACCCGATGATCGTCGGTAACCGGCTGATTCTCATTCCCCGCGACGAGTTGCCGGAAGGCGTCCAGGGCAACCAGTTGGGCACACCGTATTCCCACAATACCCGGCGCTTCATGTCGCCGCTCGGCATTCCCTGCAACCAGCCGCCTTACGGCATCATGGCCGCGGTCGATCTCGAAACCGGCGATCTGCTCTGGGAGCGTCCGATCGGCCTGGCGAAGGACAGCGGCCCCTTCGGCATTCCGACCCGCGTGCCGCTGACCATCGGCACACCGCAAAGCGGCGGCACGGTCACGACCGCGGGCGGGCTGATCTTCTCATCGGGCGCTTTCGACAATTCCGTGCGTGCGACGCATATCATGAACGGCGAGGAGTTGTGGCGCGCCGATCTGCCCTTCACCGCGCATGCGACGCCGATGACCTATCTGTCGCCTGCCGGCGAACAGACCGTGGT
This sequence comes from Pseudomonadales bacterium, assembly GCA_028279115.1. Taxonomy (GTDB): domain Bacteria; phylum Pseudomonadota; class Gammaproteobacteria; order Pseudomonadales; family Pseudohongiellaceae; genus UBA9145. Next base: position 14,190 of record JANQSV010000087.1, on the reverse strand, counting down.
GGTGACCGTTCCGGTCTTCAATTCGACCTCGGGATCCGGTTTTCGCGCCCTGCCCGCCGACGAAGAAGATCCGCAAGGCGGCTATATCATCGCCTATCGACTTCCCTGACCCCGCTTCCCCGTCATTCCGCGCGAAGCGAAGCGGAGTCGCGGAATCTCGGTGAGAATGGCGCAAAGCCGGACGAGATTCCGCGACTTCGCGCGGAATGACGAGGGAGCCGACTAGCGTCCCGCACCGGCTTCCTCGAAATCGAGGAATTCGAACCGCAGATCGTCGCTGACGCGCATATAGACGTTGAACAGCCGATCCGCCAGATTCGGATCGTTGCGCACGCTCAGATCGGGCAGATAGAAGCGGAACTGCCCGTCGACGAGGGCGCGATGCTGCCAGGATTCATTTTTGGCGCCGACCTGTTCGATGTTCCGCGGCGCGAAAATCAGCTTGGCAGGGTCCGACGGCGCCAGTTCGAAAGCCAGGATGGACTTGCCGCCGTCAAGCGTCGCTTCGGCTTCGCCGACCGAGATGACTCCGGTAGCGGCATCGTAGATATTGCTGCCCGCGCTGCCGGCTTTTTCTTCCCGCGGATACCATTGCACTTGCGGCCCGATGACGAAATCCGGCGCGTAGCGGCAGCGATTGCCGGGATGCAACTCATTGTCGGGAGCGCGGTTCCAGTCGTTCGGAAACTCACCCGCCTCGGAGCGGGCGACGACCGCGCGGCATTCGTCCTGCATGTCCGCCATGTCCGGCCGGCCGCCGCCCTCGACCCAATCCTGCAACAGATCCCAGGCCGCGATTACTTCGGACTCGCGAAAATCGCAATGGGAGGGCGCGGATTCGGCGATCACTCCTACGCTCAGTTGTTCTGGGGCTATCAGAGATTGCAATGTGGACTGGTTTTCCATCGAAACGATGCCGTCTTTCGAGGTATGGATCGAGACGATCCGGGTGTCGCCGACGGCGCCGGAAGGAGTGTAATTCCGGGCCAGAACCCGGCGCGCGGCGGGCACGCCGATGCTGCGCGTGATGTCGCGATTGATTTGCTCGTCGCCATAGTCGACGGCGACATTATGAAAGGGATTCAGGCCATCGAGCTTGCCGGGCTCCTGAATCAGCCGCGGCAACAGGAAGGTGCCGTAAAACATGCCGACCGTGAACATCGCCGCGGACCGCGTCGGCGCGAGACGCTGGATGCGTTCGTAGTTGTCCACCTGCCGGTTCGAGGACACATGTTTCCAGGTTTCGATTACAAGACGTTGTTCGGCTTCCCGCCGACCGATTCGCTGTTGCAGGTCCAGCTCTCTGAGCAAATTGTCCTCGACTTCCTTTCGCGCCCGCAGGTCGTCGATTTCCCGTTGCAGTTCGTCGTGCCTGTTGTCCGCGGCAATGCGGCCCGATAAAGCGGTGCAAGAGTCGAGTTCGCGTATCCAGTCGATCTCCCGGCCGAGGGCGGGAATCTCGTACCAGGGCGTCGGAAAGGCGGTTCGGCTATCGCCAGCGCAAACAGTCTCCGCGATCATGCGCAAGTCGTAGGCGTTGCGCCAGTTTTCCGAACCCGCGACGGCGCCGCACAATAGCAGGGCGCCGTCGGGTTGGGGAATCAGATCCTCCTCGATGTCGCGCAGGCTGACGATGCCGCCCAGGGAGCCGCCGAGCAGGTAGAGCGGAGCGGGAGGGCCGGGGCCGAAATCGGCGGCGATTTCGAGAAACTTCTCGTACAACTCGCCGTTCGCCAGGTGCGAATCGAATACCGCCCAGCCGGTTTGCAGGTAACTCGAAGCGGCCATGGCGTAGCCCCGGGACAGTACGATGCTAGCAATTGGGCCGAGGCCGGGTTCGACCTCGACCTCGACCTCGACCTCGACCTCGACTTCGCCATCGACATTGACGTCGGATGCGGTCTCATCCCCAAGCAGACCAGCGGCGAGCACATCGAGCGTATCTCCGCCGAGATAGGTTTGCAGGCCGTGATTCCAGATTGCCAGTCCCTTGCCGGGCATCCAGCCTTCGGGAATGGCGATGGTGTAATAGCCGCCGTTTTCGGTCTGGCCGTACCAGACGGGATAGCAGCCCCCGATCGGCGTGCGATATTGACCCGCGCCGCAGCTTTCGGCTTTAGCCGCGAATGTGGCGGGGACGAAAATCGAAGCAAAAAGGGCAAGCAAGGCCAGGCATTTATACATCGTTTCTTTCCGTAATCGGCTAACCAGAATTTCGGCGGACAACCGACGATGTTTAAAGTAGATCCCCATGGGGGTTTCCATAGCGGTTCCCCCACCAAATCTGCCATGCAGATTTGACTCCCCCCAAAGGGGGAGTGGAAGTTCATTCGAGGCTGGTTTGCTCCCATTCCAGGAAATGGCGGCCACCCCCCCTTGAGGGGGAGTCAAATGCGCGAAGCGCATTTGGTGGGGGCAAATCCCGACCGGGGGATCAAGCCGAGACGAGTTCTGGTCTTTGGGCGAGGTGGTCGGTGATTCGATCCCAGCCCAGGGCGAATTCGAGCACTCTGCGGTCGCGGGCGAAGGACCCCATGACCTGCATGCCCATGGGGCGTCCGCCGGCGTCGAAGCCGGCCGGAATGTTGATCACGGGAATGCCGGCGAGGCTGCCGCCGATGACCACTTCCATCCAGCGATGATAAGTATCCATGGCGCGGCCATCGATCTCCGAAGGCCAGGGCGTGGTTTTCGGGAACGGAAATACCTGGGTGGTCGGCAGCATCAGGAAATCACAGCTTTCGAACAGCCGGTTGACTTCGGCGTACCAGCGCCGCCTGATTGCATTGGCCCGATAGATGTCGTCGGCGCCGAGTTCGTAGCCCATCTCGATTTCCCAGACGAGTTCCGGCTTGAGCAGCGGCCGCAGATCCGGATTCTCGTAATACTCCCGCATGCCGATACGCCCCTGGTTGCGCAGGTCAAGCCAGCATTGGAACAATTCCGCCATGTCGAAGCGCGGCATTACCGGCTCGACGATGGCGCCATTGGCTTCCAGCGTCGCCAGATTGCTTTCGCACAATTCCATGATGCCGGGTTCCATCGCCAGGTAGCCTTCGTAGTCGCCGAGCCAGCCGATGCGCAGTCCGGCCGGTTCGAGCGGCCGATACTCGTCCGGCTCCGGCAGCGCCTGGCGCAATGCCGCCGGCTGCTCCGGCCCCGGCGCCATTGCCAACGTGTGCAGCAGCCGGATGGTGTCCGCCGTGTTTCTTCCCATCGGGCCCGAAGTCGACAAGGTGCGCGAGAACGGATCGTCGCCGCTGACCAGGCCGGCGCTGGGGCGAAATCCGATGACGTTATTGAAAGCGCCCGGATTGCGCAGCGAGCCCATCATGTCGCTGCCGTCCGCGATCGGCAGCATTTGCGTGGCCATGCCGCAGGCCGCGCCGCCGCTGCTGCCGCCGCTGGTCAGTTCCGGGTTGTAGGCGCAGCCCGTGGCGCCCCAGACCGGATTGTAGGATTGTGAACCGAGCCCGAATTCGGGAACGTTGGTCTTGCCGATGAAGATCGCGCCCGCGGCGCGCATGCTTGCCGCAACCGCGCCGTCCTGTTCGGCGATACGGTCCTCGAACAGGGGCGAGCCGCTGGTGTAAGGCAGCCCGGCGGCGGGTGTCAGGTCCTTGACCGCATGAGGCATGCCATGCATCCAGCCGCGGTATTGTCCGCGCGCGAGTTCCGCATCCGCGGTTTCGGCAAGGGCGAGGCATTCATCATCCGGCAACATGCCGATGATGGCGTTGTATATGGGGTTGTAGCGGTGGATACGTTCCAGGTAGGCCTGCATCGTTTCCAGACAACTTACGTCCCGCCCGGCGATGGCGGCGGAAAGATCGAGCGCGGAAAACTCGGTGATGTTTGCCGGCAGAGCCGCGGCGAATGCGCGCCGGGCGGCGCCGGAGGCGGCCAGCACGGCCACTCCGGCCCCGATGCTTGCATTGAGAAAATCTCTTCGCCTCATTTCGCTGTCTCATCCGAACAAGCTTTGCGCCAGACCGGAATTCCATAACTGTTGCGCCGTCAGCAGCAGTCCGGCGGCGGTGGCGAGCGTCAGCAGCATCCACCAGCACACACGAAACGGCATCCACGACAAATCGGAGCGCAGGTGAGAAATTTCGTCCTTGAGTTCTGACTTGACTGTGTCGATCTTGGCATCAAGGCCAGCGATCGTGCCTTCGACTCCTGCGATCGTGCCTTCGACTCCTGCGATCTTGCCTTCGACTCCTGCGATCTTGCCTTCGAGGCCAGCGATCGTGCCTTCGACTTTGGCGATATCGCCTTTCAGTAAAGCCAAGTCAGCCTTGGTGGCGAGTTTCGCGGCCTCCTCCTTGAAGATGTCACGAATCGCCCAAGCTATGGCGTCGGCCTGCGTTTGCTCCATTCCCGCTTCCCCAATCCGTCTGGCGACGGTCAAGCTGTCGTGCGAAGTATGCTCCATTATCCGGCTCCCTACCAACTAAACGAAAAAATTCTTCGTCGATAAGTCTAGGAGCGTTTGCGGAAAACGCATGATTTCGCCGAAAAAAAGGGGGCGGCCAGTTGGCCGCCCCCTTTGCTTGCGCTGGCTGCGCGGAATCAGAAGTCGACAGTCAGACGACCGTAGTAATACGCTCCCTGCCAATCCATTCCGGTTCCCGAAGAATACAGGCGACCACAGCAGTAGTCGCCGATCGTATCCTGTGCGGGATATTCGTCGAACAAGTTCCTGGCGCCAAGCGACAGTCTGAAGGTATCGTTGAAGCGATATTGTCCTTCGATGTCGGTGTACCAGACGGGATCAAGGGTCTGAAACCGCAACGGGTTACCGCCGGTGTTGGAGTTGGTGGACTCGCCGTAATAGCTTACGCGCCCGACCAGCGTAAGCTGGTTCAACTCGTGCCGGGCGGTGACCACGCCGCGCCAGTTCGGATCGAAGTTCTCGAAGTCGAATTGGTTTTCGGCGTTCAGGTATGCGCTCGGGTCGGTTTTGAACTTGCTCTCGGTGAAATTGAACGAAGCGGTCAGGGTGGTTGTGCCCATGTCGCCCCATTCGATCGGCGTAGTCGCCACGATGTCCATACCCTGAGTGCTGGTATTGAAGCCGTTGGTGAAATACTGCACCGCGCCGATCGAATTGGCGCCGGCTACGCCAGCAGCTTCAAGCGCGAGATAGTTCTGATACGCTTCACCGGAAGTCGGATCGGTGGACACGTCACGGGATGAAATCGCATAGGTGCGGTCTTGCACGTCAATGCGGTAGAAGTCCACCGTCAGATCTATGGTATCCATCACTTGGGCGGTGAATCCGAATGTGTAATTGTCTGACTTCTCAGGCCTGAGCGGAACCGCGCCAAGCGCCTGGGCGATCGGGCCGCCCGGCGGGAACAGTCCGCTCGCCACGGGGAAGCCTTGCGGCAGGCGCGTCGACACGTTGGTGGTGCCTTGCTGGCCCGGCGTCGGCGCGCGGAAAGCGGTGCCGATCGAAGCGCGCAGTCCGAAGGTGTCGGTCACGTCGAGCTGGCCGGCCAGCTTCCATACGAGTTCCGCATCGAAGTCGTCGTAGTCTTCGTAACGCACCGCGGCTTGCAGGAACAGTTGATCGCTGACATCGCCGCTCAAATCGCCGTAAAGCGCATAGGAGTTACGCTCATAGACGTCCGAGAACTCGGGAGAATAGCCGGGGAAACCGTTGGAGCCCACGCCAACCACGCGAAACACGGGATCACCGCTGTTGGTGCAATCCAGAGTCGAACCGGCGGCGATCACCTCCATGCCCCTGGCGGTTGGTGTGGCCCCCTCGCCTTTGCCGTTGCAAAAACCATGCGGATCCTCCTGTGAGTAAGGCCCCGCGCGATAGGAAACTTCCTCGCCTTGCACCACTTCATAGGACTCGTCCATCCACGATGCGCCGAAAGCGAACAGCGCGCCGTTATCGAGTTCGTAGGTGAAGTCCGCCTGCAACTGGGTTTCGCTGTTGATCAAGTCGCCCGGGCGGAAAGAAGTCGGAGAATCCGGTCCCATCGAAGGATTGATGGTATTGCTCAGCGTGTACTGAATTTCGCTTTCGCCGTTGCGGACGCTGAAATCGTAGCCGAGACCGTTGTCCATCTCGCCGCGGACGCCGCCGACGATCGACACGTCGCGCACGTCGCCGAAGAAGCGCGGCGTGAAGCCGCCGGGATGAATCTCGAGCGGGAAGTAGATCGAACCGTCGGGTTCGCGCAATTCCTCGATCGTGCCGTTGTACGGATAACGATAGAAGAAACTGCCGTTGCTGCTGCTGTCGGAATAGTTGCCGAAGCCGTACAGTTCATTGTTGCCGTCGAGATTGATGCCGGCGTTGAAGAACAACCGGGCGGCTTCCGCGTCCGGCTGTCCCCATGGCTGCACTACGTTGCCGTCGCCGATATTGGCCAGATTGATGTTGGCAAGGTAATCCTGCCCTCTGTCGTCCGCTCCGGTTCCATAACTCAATCGGGTTCCCAACTCGCCGCCTCTGCTTGTTGAGGACCCGGCGCTGAGGAAATCATTGTAAACGGGATTGCTCGGATCGAGACAGAACCAGGAGTTGCAATACTGTTCCGCGCGGGTGGTCTGGTCGGCTTCGTGGAACTCGCCCGAAATGCTGAGGAATCCGTTGTCGCCCAGGGGCAGACCGATATTGCCCTGCACCGTGGTCGAAGCGCCGTCGCCTTCGCCGTATCCGCCGGTGTCGATGCTGACGCTGCCGCCTTCGCGGTTGTCCTTGAGCAGAAAGTTGATCACGCCGGCGATGGCGTCGGAGCCGTATTGCGCCGCCGCGCCGCCTCGCAGCACCCCGATGTTCCGGACCGCCACCGCGGGGATCGTCGCCATGTCGGGGCCTTGCGTGCCCGAACCGCCGATGGCCACCAGCGCCGCCCGGTGGCGCCGCTTGGAGTTGACGAGCACCAGCGTCTTGTCGGTGGGCAGGCCGCGCAATTGCGCCGGGCGGATGAACGTCGCGCCGTCGGAAATCGGCTGCCTTGCAATGTTGAAGGAGGGCACCAGCGTCTTGATGATGTCGTTGGTGTCGGTATACGATATCGCTTCGATATCGTCGGCGCCGAACACGTCGACCGGCACCGGCGAATCGGATACGGTTCGCGGTCGGCCGCGCGCGCCGGTCACGATGATTTCTTCGAGATCATCGGCCGCGTCTTCCTGCGCCAGCGCCGCCGGCGCGTAAACCGCGGGAGCCATGAGAGCCAGCGCTATCGCGGGCGATAGAAACCTGGCCGCCTTGTTTTGTCTGAACATTATCTTTCCCCTAACAGTATTTGGATTTGACCGTTCCGTTGGCCGGCTACGGTCGTTTCGAACATGCGGCGCAACGACGAAATCGGACAGACCCCGCCACCGGTCGCGTAGGACCCGCCAAGAATAAGCATTTTACGGGAGCATGTCCAACTCGAACGGGCGATCCCGAGGCAATTCCGGCGAAAAAACGACAATCGTCAAATCCCGCCGCACAGCGGGGCGGGCGGCAATGAAAAAGCTTGTCGCCGCGGCCTTCATGTTTTGCCGTTTCGGTGACGGAGAGCATGGAAGTGTTTGCCCGGCCCGCGGCGGACATCGGTTGCGGCGAAACCGGATCTTATTGATCGGCCTTGCTGTCGATCTCGGCGAAAACTCCGGCGCTGCCGTCCTTGCGCAGAAGCAGGATGCGGTAAGGCGTGAACCGGTCGCCGATTTCCATTCCAGGCCCGCCGATGGGCATTCCCGGCACCGCCAGGCCGATGGCGTTCTCCGGCGGGTCGGCCAGGAACATGTCGATGTACTTCTCGGGGATGTGGCCTTCGAAGATGTAGCCCGAGGCTGTCACGGCGGTATGGCAGGAGTGATATTGCGGCCGCAATCCCAGCTCCAGCTTGACGCGGTTCATGTTCGCCGGATGGAAAATCGTCGACTGATAGCCGTGTTCGTCCATGTGCTCGATCCATCCCGCGCAGCAGGCGCAGGTGGTTTCCTTGTAGACGTTCAAGGTGATGTCGTCGATCGATTGCGCCTCGGCGGCAGGCATGTGCGGCCGGATCGTGACGGCGGCCGCCATCGCGCAGATCATCGCCAGGGAAATTCGCATGCGCATGATTGGATCCCCAATGATCGTGTGTGGCGGCAAGGTAGCAAATGCGCGGCCGCGCGGCAACGTGGCGCCGCCATTCCGCGCGCGGTCGCGGAATCCCGTCGGGGATGACGCGAACTCCAGAGATTCCGCGGCTCCGTCTCGCTCCGCGCGGAATGGCGATGGGAGAGCTACAAGCGGAACTGGCGGCGCTGAAATTGGCGCAGCAGGATCGCGGCAAGAGCCAGGAAGAGCAGGCCGGGAATGATCGGCAGCAACAGGCCGGCGAGGCCGATGATCGCGCAGACGGCAATGGCCACGAGCAGGATCGATTTGACGATCAGGGCGCCGGGGTTAAGTCTTCGAATGCTTCTTCTCATGAGGTTCTCCAAATTTCCCTGGAGTAAGTCCAGCAGTATTCATGCCAATTTGTAAGCTATTGAAATAAATACTGTTTTTAAGTCATTGCCGCAAAATTCCAGCTGATCTTGGCGAAAGTCGCCAATACTTGGGCAATTGCCGCGGTCACGGGCCGGGCATGCCCGGCTCCTACAGTTCCTTGCGGTCCGCGCGGTTCCCGCGGCCCCTGCGGTTCCTTGCAATATGTTCGTGGGGGCGAGGCATGCCTCGCCCGTCAAGATTCATCGCTTGAAACATTTGATGTATCCCAAGATTGAAAAAGCGGGATTGGAGCATTATGCTGCGCGGCATGTCGGAGCTCAGTCCAACAATCCAGGCGCCGGTCGGCGGCAAGGTCAGAATCCGGTCGATCGATACCCTGCGCGGCGTCGCGTTGCTGGGTATCCTGATCATCAATATTCTGGCTTTCGCCCAGCCGTTCGGAAGCTTGTTCGACCCACGGGTCGACGGCGCCGCGGAAGGGGCGAATTTCGCCTTGTTCGCGGGCGCCGAGATATTCGTTGAAGGCGGCATGCGGGCGATCTTCTCCATGCTGTTCGGCGCCGGCCTGCTGATTTTCATGAACAAGCCCGGCGCGGACGCGAGCGAGGTGCGGGGGTTGTATTACCGGCGCACCGGCCTTCTGATCCTGTTCGGTTTGTTCAATGCGTACGCGCTGCTTTGGGTGGGTGACATCCTGTTCATTTATGGCGTGGCCGGGTTGCTGCTGTTCCTGTTTCGGAACCTGAGCGCGCGCGCGTTGCTGATTTGGGCCGTCGGCGTAATGCTGTTTACCACAGTGCTTCACACGGGTCTGCATTTTTCCTTGCGGCAACTTGCGGAGGTCGTGGCGGAGGCCCAGGCGCTCGCGCCCGGAGTCGAAATGACCGAACAGCAACAGGAGGCGGTGCAGACATGGAACACCATGCTTGCGGACCAGGGATTGTCGGCGGCGGGGCAGGCCGAAGAAATCGAGGCAAGGCGATCAGGCTATGCCGACAACTTCGTGTTTGCCGCCAGCCTGACGATTGTCATGCAGACTGTCGGTCTGCTTGCATTCGGGCTTTGGGATGCGCTGGGCATGATGCTGCTCGGCATGGCCTTCATGAAATGGCGCGTATTCGACACCACGCGCGGCGTGCGTTTCCACCTGTTGCTGATGTGCGCCGGATTCGGCGTCGGCCTGCCGCTGAACGCCTGGGAAACAATGACGTTCGTCGATAGCGGCTATCAGTTGTACTGGCAGTCGTTCAACCGGCCGACTTACGATCTCGGGCGGCTGGCTCTCGCCCTCGGCTACATCGGTCTGGTGATGACGATTTGCCGTTCCGGCCTGCTGGCGCGGCCGCAAGCGGCCCTGGCCAATGTCGGTCGGATGGCGCTGACGAATTACCTGATGCAGACGGTAATCTGCAATCTGGTTTTTCTCGGCGTCGGCCTTGGGCAGTTCGCCGCATGGGACCGTTCGGGCATGTATCTGTTCGTGCTGGGCGTATGGCTTTTCCAGCTCGTCTTCAGCCATCTCTGGTTGCGACGCTACCGGTTCGGACCTTGCGAATGGCTCTGGCGGAGTCTGACCTATCGCCGCCGGCAGCCGATGCTCGAAGCCGGCAGTTGACGCTTGAAATTCTGAACAATTCCATCCCTGGAATTGCTCATTCATCGCAAAACAAAAGCGTGGTTTTGTTTTGCTCCCGAATTCAATGGCATACTCCGGCCACGGAGCATAGCTCCGTGCCGTTACGGCTGCGCTCGAAGCTGCGCTTCGAAAACGCTTGCCTCCACCCATCGAATCCGGCGGAGCACCCCTGTGCCGCGCGGAAGCTTCGATAAATCGAAGTTTCCTTCAGACTTCGTGAAATTGCCGGGTCGCCTTCATGCGCCCCGACCGGTTTGCCGGTGTGCCAAATTGACAGCTTCGTGAAAGATCGCTATGCAAATTGCTATTTTCCAGCTTGATCGGAGCACATTCCGGGAAATGGTGCGCATCGCCGTGCCAATGGTGGTGTCCCAGGGAACTTTTGCGGTCATGATTTTTACCGACCGCTATTTCATGTCCCAGATCAGTCCGACACACATGGCGGCCGCCCTTGGCGGCGGGGTCGCGGCGTTCTTCTCGTTCTGTTTCTTCACCGGGCTGTTTTCCTACAGCAACGCGCTGGCGGCCCAGTACTTCGGCGCGAAAGAATTCCACAAGTGCCCGAAGGTCGTCACCCAGGGTCTGATCATATCGGTCGCGAGCCTGATTCCGCTCGCCGCGGTCACGCTCGGGGTGCTGCAATTGTTCAATCTGCTCGACCACGATCCGCGCCTGGTCGAACTCGAACGCGTCTATTTCCTGATCCTCATGGCGGGAGTACTGCTGCCGCTGGCGAAAACCTGCTTCTCATCGTATTTCGCCGGCATCGGCCGCACCCGCGTGGTCATGATCTGCGATATCTGCGGGCTGCTGCTCAATGCGCCGCTCGCCTACGTCATGATCTTCGGTCATCTCGGGTTGCCGGCCATGGGCATCGCCGGCGCCGCCATCAGCACCAATATCGCGACGCTGTTCTCGCTCGGACTGTTCCTCTGGTTCTACATGCGTCCGTTTCATCGCGTCCGTTTCAAGGTCATGCAGTCCTTTCATTTCGACGCGGGGATCACGCGCCGCTATCTGCGGCTGGGGCTGCCTTCGGCGGTGGAACTGTTCCTCAACGTCGCCGCCTTCAACCTGTTTCTGCTCATGTTCCAGTCTTATGGCATCGTCGCCGGCGCCTCGGCGGCGATCGTCTTCAATTGGGACATCCTTTCCTTCGTGCCGATGATCGGCCTCAACATTGCCGTGATCAGCATGATCGGCCGTTTCGTCGGCGCCGGCGACATGGAAAGGACCAACCAGGTAATCCGCGCGGGATTCGCGCTCGGCCTGTGTTATTCGGCGGCGCTTGCCGTCACGTATATCGTGTTCCGTTTCCCGCTGGTCGAAATTTTCACGCCGCCGGGCGGAGACTTCGAAGAAATCCGCGCGCTCGCCGGCTTCATGATGGTCGGGCTGTCCTGCTACACCATGGCAGACGCCACCTGCCTGGTCGCCGGCGGCGTACTGCGCGGCGCCGGCGACACGCGCTGGCTGATGATCGCGTCGGTCGCCCTGTATTGGTCCATGCTGGTGATTCAATACTTCATCATTCTCGTCTTGCGACTGAGCGCCCAAGTCTCCTGGATCGTATTCACCCTGCTGGTATTCGCCATCGCTGTCGTTTATGTGACGCGCTTGCGGGGCGGCCGCTGGCGCAGCGAGGAAAAACTCGCCGCGGTTATGGGCGAGGACTGATTGGCGCAGCTGGTCGGAAGCGAAGCTTCTGAAAGTCCAAGCGGTTTGCCGTGGGTGAAGGCAAGCGTATGCGAAGCCCAGCTTCGCGCGGGCTGAACGGCGCCAAGCCGTGCTTGGCGGCTGGACTGGCGAGACCGGGGCTGGTCGAAGCCGACAGAGGTGCGCCAGGAATGGCAAGTGCGGACTATCGGAATCCCTCGAGAGATTCCGCGGCTTCGCTGCGCGCGGAATGACAATCGGGTGGCCAGCCCCCACTTGTGGATTCGCGCGGCAACAGGTAGCCTCTACCGCTCGACTTCGCCAGATTCAAGGTTCAGTGATGAAAAGAACCGTCGGCGTGTTGCCGCCCGCCCTCGTCTTGTCTGGATTGGCCGCAACCGTCGCGTATTCCCGGGCGAGAACACCCAACGGCAACGATTATGGCAAGGACCTGCTCGCGCAGCATCCGGCGGCGCAACCCCATTGATCATGAAAGATACTCTCCGAACCCTGTTTGTCTGCATATTGGCCGCCTGGGCGGTTCCCGCGCTTTCCCAGTCTCCAAACGCCTTCGGCATTCCCACGGCGGAGCGGCCGAATCCGGCGGCGGGCATCGTCGCCGTGCCGGGCAGCCGCGCCCAGGGATTCGCCGGCCAGGGGCGGTCCGAGGTGATCGCCCGCCATGGCATTGTCGCGACCAGCGACCCGCTTGCGGCGCAAGCCGGGCTTGAGATTCTGCAACGGGGCGGCAACGCGATCGATGCGGCCGTGGCCGCCGCGGCGGTGCTCGACGTTACTTCGCAGAACGATACCGGTCTGGCGGGGGATCTTTTCGCGTTGGTCTGGAGCGCGGCCGACCGCAGGCTGTATGCGCTGAACTCGGCCGGCTGGGCGCCGGCCGGCTGGACGCCCGAGTTCTTCAAGGAGCAACTGGGAGTCGAAAGAATACCTGGGCGCGGAGTCAATTCGGCCACGGTGCCGGGCGCCGTAGCCGGCTACGACGCCTTGCTCGAGCGCTTCGGCACCATGGATTTCAGGCAGACGCTGGAACGCGCGGCGCGCATCGCCGAAGAGGGCTGGGGACAATCGGAACGGCGGCACGTGGATCTGACTCGCCAGGTTGAGAAGTTGCTCGAAGACCCGGATTCGGCCCGCGTGTTTCTCGATGGCCGCCAGGCGCCGGCGCTGTATTCGATCATTCGCAATCCCGATCTGGCTGACGCCCTGCGGATTTTGCAGGAAGAAGGCAAGGACGCGTTCTACCGCGGCGCGATCGCCGATGCCCTGGTGGTGAAAGTTCAGTCGCTGGGCGGAGTCATGACGCATGAGGATCTGGCGGAGTTCGAACCCGAATGGGTTGAGCCCATATCCACCAGTTATCACGGCTATGACGTCCACCAGCTTCCGCCCCCGGGCCAGGGCTGGGCGGCGCTGGAAATGCTCAATATCCTGGAAATGTGCGCTCCCGTACACGGACTCAATCTTTCCGCGCTGGGGCCCTCGAGTCCCGACTACTGGCATTTCATGGTGGAAGCCAAGAAGCTGGCCTATTCCGACTTGCAGGCCTACAACGCCGACCCGCTGTTCAATCCGCCCCCGCTCAATCAGTTGCTGTCGAAAACCTACGCGCTTTCGCTCTGCGACCGGATCGATATGAACAAGGCCGCCGAGCCTTCGGTTACCGGCGGGCTCGACGGCGGCACGATCTATCTCACTACCGCAGACCGCTGGGGCAATATGGTTTCCCTGATCCACAGCATCTTTTCGGTCTATGGCAGCGGCGTCACGATTCCGCCGTACGGCATGATCCTGCATAACCGCGGCGTGGGCTTTACGCTCGATGAGGATCATCCCAATGTCGTGGCGCCGAGAAAGCGGCCGTTTCATTCGATCATCGCCGGTTTCGTCTCCCGCAACGGCGAGCCGCTGATGACTTTCGGCAACATGGGCGGCGCGGTGCAGCCCGAAACCCATGCCCAGCACATGGTGAACGTGATCGACCATGGCATGAACGTGCAGATGACTACCGACGCGGCGCGTTTCACGCATAGCCAGAACAGCAACGTGCTGTCGCTGGAACACAATCTGTTCGATCTGGTCGGTCCGGCGTTGCGCGCGCGGGGGCACAATGTGCGCGGTGTCGACGGCGGCGCGGTGGGAGGCTACCAGGGCATCCTGTTCACGCGCGACCCGGAAATGACGCCGCCGCTATTCAATCAGCAAAGCATCGACGAAGACCTTCCTGTAAACGGCATATACCGTGCCGGGTCGGACCACCGCAAGGATGGCCAGGCCGTGGGGTGGTGAGAATCCCCCGGGAGATTCCGCGACTGCGCTTCGCTCCGCGCAGAATGACAGAGAAGAGACGCGCCAGGGATGGGTGGTGAGGCCCGGTCGGCGCAGCCGACAAAAAGCGAGGCTTTTTGAGGGGCGAGGC
>JANQSV010000083.1 GCA_028279115.1 Pseudomonadales bacterium | reverse complement strand
AAATACATCCCTGTAGGCTCCGGGCTCGGCATCCTGCCTCGCACGCCCGCTGAACCCCCTGCCACCCGACGGCGACTCACATTGTGCGAAATTAAGGCTCCTGCCGGATCAGGCGTTCTTGTCGACCACGGTCATGCCGAGCCAGTCGGCGACGAGGGCCGGCTTTTCCTCGCCTTCGATTTCGACGGTAACCGCATATCGCGTCAGGTAGCGGCCGGGGGATTTCTCTTCGGCCGAGCTGAGATTGAATCGCGCCCTGATGCGTTGGCCGGATCTGACGGGATTTACGAAACGCACGCGGTCGAGACCGTAGTTGATGCCCATGACGGTGTGATCGAGTTTGAGGCCGCCGCCGCGTGAACTGAGCGCGCTGAGCAGGGCCAGGGTCAGGAAGCCGTGGGCGATGGTGCCGCCGAACGGGGTTTGCGCGGCTCGTTCGGCGTCGACATGGATATATTGGTGATCGTCGGTCGCTTTGGCGAACTGGTCGATGCGTTCCTGTTCGATGGCCAGCCAGTCGGTCACGCCGACTTCCCGTCCGATGTGGTCCCGCAAGGCATCCGCCGGTATTACTTTGTTCATGTCGCCCCCTCCGCCTGTGCAAAGCCCGGCAGTCTAACAACATCGGACTGGCGGCGGTACGAACGCGGGGCGGACCATACATGCCTCACGCGCCCGCCGCCCGCCAGACGGCGACTCACGCCGCGCAGGCCCATGGGCATTCCCGCCTTATGGATTTTGGACTTGCAGGATGACGTCGCCGATGCGGAGGTGGTTGAATTCGGGTTCGATTACTTCGATTTCGGCATCGGTCAAAGATGGAACCGTTTGGTCAAAGGCCAAGGGCTGCAATTGCGTCATTCTGAGTTCGCGCCAGTTCTCGCCTTCGAGCCGAAAGGCGGATACGTAAAGTTGACCGGCGGCGGCGGAAGCGAGGACGTATTCCGCGGCGCCGTCACCATCGAGGTCGGCCCGCAAGACCGTCAACTCACCAATTTCTATTGAATCAACGAATGCGAATGAGGAAGCGAAAGCAATCCGCATCGTTTCCCGCAATGCTTCCGGGATGGGAAACAACTCGGGACGGTAGTTCAGGCCTTCGTCAAAGTCGATGGTTGGTCCGTCTCGCATGGCGATCGATGTGTTGGGCCTGAAGGGTTCTGGTTCGAGCGCGAGTTGAGCGAGTTCGGGGTTTGATTCGCGATTTTCTTCAATGATTTCCCGCATCCAGAGGTATGCGGGGCGGCCCATGTTTTCGCGGGCGTCGAAGAAATCGAATTGATCCAGGGTGATTTCGCCTCTTTCGACGCGGTTTTGCTGGCTGGACAGCGAGATTTTGCGGAAATCGAGCAGGGGGGAATTCACCAGCAGAATGAGGCCAAGCATCAGCATGGCCATCGGCAGATTGACGCTGGCCAGCTTGCCGGACCAGCGCTCGCGGTTTCGAATCACGTTGCCGGAGTAGCCAAGCGAGAACATCGTTATCAGCAGGCTGATCATCAGGGCCCAGCAGCGCGCCACGGTCCAGCCGTGCTGATCGACGCGGAGGTATAGCCCATAAAGCGCGAGGAGGGAGATTACGGGCAGCAGGGCGATGCCGACGCAGAGCAGGCGATGTACTTGCAGTGGATAGGGCTCGCGGTCGCCGCGCTGGTAGACGGCGTTGAGCGCGAACAAGGCGAACAGGTTCAAGGTCATGAGCAGCGCGGTGCCGTTGCCGGTGTCCCACAGCGGCTGCAGTCCGGTGAAGGGCAAGGCGCCGAGAAACAGCACTGTTACCGTCAGCACCAGGGGCAGCAGCAGCCACATCAGGCCTTGCAGCAGGCCGGTGATTCCGGCGATCACGTTGGCCAGGCCGCGGAAGATGAAGATGCCAAAGCCGGCGGCGACGGACAGCACGGGAAACAGGAACCAGTCCTCGGTGAACAGATCGGTGAAGAATTCGATGCCGATTACCCGGAACAATTCGCCCCAAAGCACCATTATTCCGAACACGCCGAGCGTGAGCGCCCAGGACAGCGCCGCGACCAGGACGTTGCGCCAGGAGTCGGAAAACACTTCGGCATAGTCCGGGGCCCTGCCGAGAACGGCGGGCCGGAGAAAAAGCAAGGCGAGGAAACAACCCAGAATCAGCGGCAGGATAAAGGTGGCGATGATCGAATCGGGCGGGAATTCGCCGAACGGCGTTACCTGCCGGCCGATGTAAATCCCGAGCAGCGCCAGCAGCGCGGCGAACAGGCCGACGAACATCGCCGCCTTGCGCTGGTTTCGCTCTTCCAGGCTGAGCAGCAACAGCAGCGGCAAGGCCACCGCGATCGTCCAGAGCGGAAAATTCGCCATCGGGGTCTGACTCGGCCAGACCTGGTTTTCCGCCGCGCGCCAAAGCAGGAACAGGGCCAAACCCTGCGCCAGCGAGATCAGCAGCATCAGGGCCAGCCGCGGACGAACCGAAATTTGCGCCCGGTCATTCATATTCACGCCTCCCGACTACGGCAAGTATGCCCTGAAAATTCCCTTCATGGAATTTCTCATTGCCGCGAAATCGTCCGCCATCCGACCCGCGCCATCCCGTACGGGTTCGCGGCCATTTTTCGGGAACCCGCTGGCATCCCGGGCGCATCTGCGGGACAATAGCCGCCCGCGAAAATGCACCAAGGAAGCTCTGAATTTTTCAGAGCTTCCTTGCGGCGCGGGGATGCGCCGCCGAGTTCGATGGCGTCAGCCATTGCATTCGGGAGCAAAAGAAAAACTGACAGCAGGAGTTTGTCGATGGCCGAACAGGCCTTGCCGCGCAGGCAACTCGCCAACGCCATCCGCGCCTTGAGCATGGATGCCGTCCAGAAGGCAAAGTCCGGGCATCCCGGCGCGCCCATGGGCATGGCGGACATCGCCGAAGTGCTCTGGAACGATTTCCTCAAGCATAATCCCGGCCATCCCCAATGGTTCGACCGGGACCGATTCGTGCTTTCGAACGGTCACGGTTCGATGCTGATCTATTCGCTGCTGCATCTCAGCGGCTACCAGTTGCCCATGGACGAGATCCGGCAGTTCCGCCAGTTGCACTCGATGACGCCCGGCCACCCGGAATACGGCTACACCCCCGGCGTCGAAACCACCACCGGCCCGCTCGGCCAGGGCCTTGCCAACGCCGTCGGCATGGCCATCGCGGAGAAGACGCTCGCGGCCCAGTTCAATCGCCCGGATCACGGCGTCGTCGATCATTACACTTATGTATTCGCCGGCGACGGCTGCCTGATGGAAGGCGTTTCCCATGAAGTCTGTTCGCTCGCCGGAACCCTCGGCCTCGGCAAACTGATCGTTTTTTACGACGCCAACGGCATCTCCATCGACGGCGAAGTCGAGCCCTGGTTTTCCGAAGACACCATGGGCCGCTTCGCGTCCTACGGCTGGCATACACAGGAAATCGACGGCCACGACACCGAAGCGGTCGGCGAAGCAATCCGGGCGGCCCGGGCCGAAACCGCCAGGCCGAGCATGATCCGCTGCCGCACGATCATCGGTTTCGGCGCGCCCGGCAAGCAAGGCACCGCGGCCACCCATGGCGCCCCGCTCGGCGAAGACGAAGTCAAGGCCGCGCGGGAAGAACTCGGCTGGCCCCATGCGCCGTTCGTCGTGCCGGAGGAAATCCGGCAAGCCTGGAACGCCACCGAGAAGGGCTTCAAGGCGGAAACCGCCTGGAAGGAAAAACTCGTCGCTTACGAAGAGGAATATCCCGAACTCGCACTGGAATTCGTGCGCCGCATGAAAGGCGAATTGCATGGCGACTTCGCCGAGCGCGCGCGGGAATTCGCCAGGCGACGGCAGCAGGAAGGCGCGAACATCGCCAGCCGCAAGGCGTCCCAGGACTGCCTCGAGGAATACGGATCCCAATTGCCCGAACTGATCGGCGGCTCGGCCGATCTGACCGGCTCCAATCTGACCTTGTGGTCGGGAAGCCGTTCGATCGCCGACAGCCCCGACGGCAATTACATCTACTTCGGCGTGCGCGAATTCGGCATGACCGCGATCTCCAGCGGCATCGCCCTGCATGGCGGCTTCATTCCCTATTGCGCGACCTTCCTCATGTTCATGGAATACGCGCGCAACGCCGTGCGCATGGCGGCGCTGATGAAACAGCGCAACATCCTGGTCTATACCCACGACTCCATCGGCCAGGGCGAAGACGGGCCGACGCACCAGCCGATCGAGCAATTGACGAACCTGCGCACCACGCCGAATCTTTCGGTCTGGCGGCCTTGCGACAGCGTCGAAGCCGCCGTCGCCTGGCAGGCGGCCATCGAGCGCCGGGACGGCCCCACCGCGCTCGTCTTCACGCGCCAGTCGATCCGGCACCAGGACCGCGGCGACGAGCAGGTCGACGCCATCGCCCGCGGCGGCTATGTACTCGTGGACTGCGAAGGCGAACCGGATATCGTGGTCATCGCCACCGGCTCCGAGGTCGCGGTCAGCGCCGAGGCGGTAGGCGCATTGCAGCAAGATGGAATTGCCGCCCGCCTCGTTTCCCTGCCCAGCGTCGATGTGTTCGAACGGCAGGACGAAGCCTGGCGCGAATCGGTGCTGCCTTCGAACCTGCGCAAGCGCGTCGCGGTCGAAGCCGGCGCGGTGGATTACTGGCGCAAGATCGTCGGCCTCGACGGCCGCGTCGTCGGCATGACCACTTTCGGCGAATCCGCTCCCGGCGGCGTCCTGATGGAGCATTTCGGCTTTACCGCCGAACGGGTCGCGGCAGCGGCGCGTTCACTGCTCGACTGATTTTTGCTTGGCCCGGCAATGACATTGAGAGTCGCAATCAACGGATACGGCCGCATCGGCCGCTGCGTGTTGCGCGCCGCGTACGAGGCCGGCCGCCGCAACGGCCTGCGCGTCGTCGCCGTCAACGATGTCGCCGACCCGGTGACAATGGCGCATCTGACGCGCTACGACAGCACCCATGGCCGCTTTCCGGGCGAAGTGGAACTCGTCGATGGCAATCTGCATATCGAAGGCGATGTCATCGAATTGCTCCAGGAGCCCGATATCGCCGCCTTGCGCTGGCCCGAAGTCGACCTGGTGATGGAATGCAGCGGCGCCTTTCACGACGTCGCCACCGCCCGGCTGCATCTGGGCTCTTGCGGGGATTGGGGCGCCAGGCGCGTGCTTTTCTCCCAACCCGCGCAAAGCGACGTCGATTTCACGATCGTCTATGGCGTCAATCACGAGGACATTCCCGCGGACGCGACCGTGCTTTCGAACGCCTCCTGCACGACGAATTGCATCGTGCCCGTGCTGAAAGTGCTCGACGACGCATTCGGCCTCGAAGCCGGCGCGATCACCACGATCCATTCGGCGATGAACGACCAGCCGGTGATCGACAGCTTTCACGATTCCGACTTGCGCAAGACCCGCAGCGCCATGCAATCGATCATCCCCGTGGACACCGCGCTGGCGCGAGGCATCGCGCGGATTCTGCCGGCGATGGCCGGCAAACTCGAAGCCCGGGCGATCCGGGTGCCGACGGTGAACGTGTCCGCGATGGACGTCAGCCTGCGCTTCGCCCGCGCCGCCGGCGCCGGCGAAGTGAACGATGCGATTATCCGCGAATCGCGCAAGCTGCCGGCAAACGTTCTGGGATATACTCAAGAGCCGCTGGCCTCCTGCGACATCAATCACGATCCGAGGTCGGCGGTGGTCGATCTCAATCAGACCCGGGAAATCGCCGGTCTGGTCAAGGTCTTCATCTGGTTCGACAACGAATGGGCCTATGCGAATCGCATGCTGGACGTGGCCGAATACCTCCGGGAGATGAAGAAATAATTGGCCGCGCCCGCGATCAGTTCAATCGCTTTCACTTCCACTGTTGGATGTAACCTGTACAAATTCGATGATTGAATTGCCGCTGCGAATGGGTGAGGCCCGGTCGGCGCAGCCGAGAAAAAGCAAAGCTTTTTTAGGGCCGAACGGCTCGCCATGGATGGCGAGACTGGGGGCTGGCGAAGCCACAGGCCTCGCGCCAAGGATGGCTTGCACAAACTGCGAAACGAAGAATACTCGATGAACGAAATTCCGCTGCGAATGGGCCAATTGGACCTAAGCGACAAACGCGTTCTGATCCGCGAAGATCTGAACGTGCCCTTGCGCGACGGCAAGGTTGTCAACGACAGCCGTATCCGCGCGGCGCTGCCGACGATCCGCGCGGCGCGCGCGGGTCATGCCGCCCAGGTGCTGCTCATGTCCCATCTCGGCCGGCCGAGCGAGGGCGCGCCGATCGCCGAACAGCGGGAATTTTCCCTGGCGCCCGTCGCCGCGCATCTGTCGCGGCTACTCGATGTCGATGTGCCGCTCGTGGACGACTATCTTGCGCCTGGCGCCGTCTTGCCCGAAGCTCCTGTCTGCCTGCTCGAAAACGTGCGCGTGAACGCGGGCGAAAACTCCGACAGCGATAAACTCGCCGCGCGCTACGCCGCGCTTTGCGATGTCTTCGTCATGGACGCATTCGGCACCTCTCACCGCGCCCAGGCGAGTACCGCCGGCGTCGCGCGGCACGCCGCCGAAGCCTGCGCCGGCCCCTTGCTCACGCGGGAACTCGACGCCATCGGCCGCGCCATGCGCGAGCCGAAGCGGCCGCTACTCGCCATCGTCGGCGGCGCCAAGGTTTCAGGCAAGCTCGAACTGTTGCGCAATCTGTCGTCCCTGGCGGACCATCTGCTCGTCGGCGGCGG
>JANQSV010000356.1 GCA_028279115.1 Pseudomonadales bacterium | reverse complement strand
TACGAACCATCTTCGGCGGTCTGGCTGAATTTCAGGTTCAGGAGGAAAGAAGATGATTGAACAGTCACGATGGGACGAGACGATTGTCGACGCGAATGTCACCTATCATCTGGAAATTGAAGGGAAGCTGATTCTCGTGCGGAATGTGCCTGCGCGGGTGAACATCGAGACCGGGGAACGGATGTTCTCCCCCGAGACAGTAGAGCATTTGCAGAAACTCGTTCGAAGTCGGCGGCGTCCCGTACAAACGGTCGAAACACCGGTTTTCGACTACGCTTGATTTTCCTGTAGCCGCATTTTGCGGCGACTTGCAGCCGCCAGCAATGCTGCGGTGGGTTCCGGCGGATTTTCGAGTAACTTGATTACTCGAACCGCATCACGTCTGGTCAGCAGGATTTGATCCGATTTTCGCATCCTTCAGCCCCCCGGCATGTCTAACTCTACCGGCGCCAGGCGAAGCAGGGCGCAGCGATGAGGCGTGAGGTCGGTGCTGACCATCGACGGATCGCTGCCGCCGTTCAGGTTCATGAAAGACTGAGCGGCGTTATCGCCGAAGCAGATCAGGTTTTCGATGGAGGCGCCTTCCTTCATGAGGCCGCCCCAGACGATGTCGGGTGAGTTTTCGCCGGTCTGCTCGTGCCAGGCGGCAAGCAGCGCGTGGCCGGGGACTGTACCGCCGCCGTTGTATGTATTGTCGTGGATATAGATTTGTTCGGGGTACGGGTCGTAGTTGGGATCGTCGAAAGTACGACCGCCCAGGACGAAACTGTAGACCATGATGTTGACGTTGTTGTTGTCAGCAAAGCGGTTTTCGAAGACTTCAATGTTGTCGTTCGCAAGCACGAGCAGCCCGGTGCCGGCGGGCACATTGCCGACGATGGCGCCGGGAGGCGCGAAGTTGGCCGTGTTGTTTGATTCGATCAGATTGTTGAATACACGGGTCGATTGTCCACCTTGGACTTCGAGATTGGGCAAATCGAAGACAAGAATGCCGCCCGTGTTATTAGTGGCGACATTGTCGTAGACGTCGGCGTAAGTGGAATTTTCGATTTCGATCCCCGCGACGTTGTATTCGGCGCGGGAGTTGCGCACGATGATTTGGCTCGACTGGCCGACGTAGATGCCGGCGTCAGCCGCGCCGATGGCAACCGAGCCGTCGATCAGGATATTGCGCGACTGCACCGGGTAAATGCCGTAGGCGCCGTTTTCGGAATCGGGCCCGTTGGTCCATTCGGTGCGCACGCGCCGGATGACGACGTTGTTGCTGTTGTTGATCTTGAGCGCGTCGCCCACGGTGTCCTCGATTGCGAGATCCTCGATCACGAAATCGTCCGCCGTCACGAGCAGCCCTTCCGCGCCCTGAATCTGGCCGCGAAAGGAGAGAACCGACTGGTCCATGCCCGCGCCGCGAATGGTCACGCCGGGCACCGTCAGCGACAGGCTGCGAGTAATTTCGTGTACCCCCGCCGGAATCTCGATGACGTCACCGGGGCTCGCCTGGATCAGTTGCGTCTGCAAGGCCTCCCCGAAACTTGCGCTCAAGGTATATTCGCGCGGCGCCTCGCCGCAGCCGGCCAGCAACAGCACCGCAGCGGGCAGCAGCACCCGGAAATCGAATACGGTATTGACGTTCATGGTGTTTTCACGTCCGGGTTGATCGAAGGATTCGAAATCATGGCATGATTCCCAATTCCTTGCGAGCACTTCAGCGCGACTCGCCTCACTCCACCCGCTGCGACCTTCTATACTCAAAAAATTTACGCTTGACGTAAAACGGACTTAACAGTAAATTTATCAATGATCTGTTGCAATGGAACTGGGACACGTTGTGATCGTTAGTTTTGCAGACAAAAGGACGACAGCGTTCCACCAGGGGCAACGAGTCGCGGCATTTTCGGGATTTGCGAGATCGGCTTCGCGTAAGCTGGACCAACTCGATGCAGCCACAGGCCTTGGCGACCTGAATCGGCCGGGTAACCGTCTCAAAACACTGAAGGGTCGTCGAAATGGGCAATGGAGCATTCGCATCAATGACCAATGGAGAGTCTGTTTCAAGTGGCCCGATGGAAGTCCTGGCCCAACCGAAGTAGAGATCGTTGACTACCACTGAGAGGAGTATCGTCATGCGTGAACCTATCCATCCGGGCGAGACACTGCGCGAGGATCTGAACGCGCTCGACATGAGCGCGGCCGAATTGGCTCGACGGATCGAAGTGCCGGTTAACCGCATTACGCAGATACTGAATGGCCAACGCGCGATAACCGGCGACACGGCGTTGCGCCTGGGGCGTTTTTTTGGCACTTCAGCCGAGTTCTGGCTCAACTTGCAGAAAATCTACGAACTCCGGCGCGCCGAACGGAAAAACGGCACCGCAATCGCCAGACTTCCGACTTTGGCTATCGAGCAGGAGCGTCCTGCCGCCGGATGATCTAGAAATCACGCCTCAACGATTAAGCAATTCAGCACCGGAAGTCTCTTCATTAACTAGAGCCGAATTTTCGAGCAGTCGGCGCAAGTACTTGTTGGCCATGTCAACAAAGTATTCAATAGATTCGTCTGCAAAGGTTAACTTAATTCCTTCTGTGGCTATGAAAACCGTTGCAACCTCGCCTTTGTCTTTTGTCAAATGATCAAGTAACAGCTTGTTCATCTCATCGTTGGTTTTCTGGCTTATGCCTGGTGTCCGATAGTGCCGAAAGCGTCTCGTTAGTTCCTTAGTCTCGCCAATGTAAACGCGATCGCGATCAACACTTGGGCTTTCCAATCGAAAGCGATAGAGGCCCGGGCAGCGGGGTGCCTTGGGAAATTTCAATTTGCCTTCGCCGTCGACACTGACTTCGCCTAGCAGTGACCATTCGAATGCAATGCTTATGCATACTGAGAAGTCGATGCTCTCGTTCATTTGTCTGTTTTGGTTCATAGAGTTTCTCCAGCAATTTCATCAAAGAAAGTTTCAATTGCCTTTCTCATTGTGAATACACTTATTCTGTCTGCTCAGGAATCTTGGTTACCTGTTCTCTAGTCCGAATGTAGCGCCGCTGAAAGGGTCGATTCCACTGCGTTGCCTTCAATCGGCACTGGCGCATGGCGGAAAATCGAGTCATGATGAATACTTGATGCCCGCTTTGGATTGAATTTCTCTTAACCATTTCGTGAGGGCGAGCGTCGAGTCGCAATCTTTCTTGTTGTAGTCTCGAATGGATTGCAAGATTTTTGACGAACGCCACGTCTTGCCGCCTTTCGTTTCCCGCCATTTGGCGTACTCGACGACCGAATCGTCGCCGGTCGCGACGCTTGTATCGCGTTTTTCGCCGTAGTAAATCCGCTCAAGGTTTTTGAGCGAATAGCCGGGTGTTCCCGCGACGAGGCCGCGCCGAACGATCTTGTAAAGATCGACAACTACGTGATTTCCCAGAAGTTCGTCGATTTCCGGTTCGCACACTCCATAGCGTTCCATGAGCCGTTTGCAGGCTGTTACTTCGTAATGAGCGTAATGGTAAATGTGCATCGCGGGATTTGACCGCCAACGCTCGTGCGCCCAATGGATGAAATCCATAAAAGCCTGCTGTTCCTGTTCGCAATCATGGGCCCAGCGTTCCCAGAACTTGATTTCGCCGCTTCCGTCCAGATAAATGCAGCCCCAGAGATATTCGAGACCTCCCGGTTCGAGCGGATACCCTTCCAGGTCCCAGAACAAATCCGCAGGATTATGCGGCGGCAGCGCCGCCAAGCCGTGGCTGGCTCCCTTGCGCGGCCGCCGCGGAATCGCTTCGGGGAAACCGGATTTTTCCGCCCTGACTTGCATGATAGCCTGCTGTTTGAGGGTTTCGAATGACTTCTGCTTCAGCTTGGGGACTTGCTGGTCTCCGCTGTTCGCAAGCGCCGCCATCGTCTTGATGCCGGCCTGCTCCAGTTTGGCAATCTGGTCGCGGCGAATGCTTGCGACTTTGGACAAGTGATCGCGTTCCTGTCGCAGTTGATCGACATATCTCGACCAGTCGCCGTGGCTGGGAGACTGAAACGGGTCGAGCATTTGCCCGACGTCGAATTCCAGTTGTTGCGTCAGGAAATCCTCTTTCTCAGCGAGGTAGAAATCGTAATAGTTGCCGACATTGATGGACTCGTGTTCCATGTTTCCCAGCACCACCGTGGCGAACTCGGGCCGCACTCCCTGCATGGCTTCGAGCATCTCGCTGTAGCAGCAAAGTTGTGTGGCGAATTCCATTTTCATTTCCAGCGCCAGCTTGGCTTCCCATACTTGATAAGAATACGCGCCCAACTTGGAGGGCCGCTCGCAACGCACCAGAAAATCGGTATATCCGCGGAACGGGAGTTGCCGCAAACAGGCTCCGCCTATCACCTCGGCTCCATCCGCCATTGCCGTCAAAGTTTGCTCGAAAGCGGCGTCGTCTCCCCCGCCATTGTCGACTGTCACCACCCGCAATCCCTTGGCGATTAACTCTTGTTTGACCCGCGCCTCATGCTGCTCCCCCAACCGCGACAGTAACTCCTTCATGGGATCGAGCGGGTCTTTTCCAATCCCCGAATCCGGCTGCTCCAACTCATATCGGGCCATCCAGGACGCAAACGGCGATTCGACAAACCGCAAGAGATCACTCGGGCTGTAGATCAGTTGCGCAGAAGAACTGTCCTTTTCCATCAGTCCGCCTCAATCAGCATTTGTAATACTGGAATTCCACTCAGGCCGTACTTGGTCCACGCAGGCCGAACACATCCGGTAAACGTATTCAATTGCCGCACTAACGTTAGCCGGTTCGGTAATCACCGCAATTAAAAAAACGAGGCTCGCGACGATAGCCACGCTCCAGACCAATCTAAGGAAAGCCGTAATAGCAATCCAGATGTACTTGGCGATGACGATAGTAAAAAACAAAATTGCTACAACTGACAGAGAAAAACAATCACTTCCACACGCTTCTCCTGGATTCGTTCAACTGAAACCGATTGGCTACCCTATTGCAGAGGAACCAATTGAACCACTTCCGCTTTGGAAGCGGGTCTTCCCGCCAACCATCCGACTGGCGGAGTCAAGGTCCAAGTGCAATCCAATGGATAGAACCAAGCCACAGGCAGAGCTTCTCCATTTACTATAGCGACGCTCCCATCCGTGAACTTCCAGTCGCGGCCACCCGCATCCTCAATCGCTTCCATCAGATTTTCTCCACGTAGAGGTGCCAAACCATCTACAGGGTTGCTTGCGTAATACTTCGCCATAGATTTCCTCCAAATATCGATTTTCAATTTGAGCCGCTTCAATTTTAAGCAGGTAGTCTCAGTACAAAATTATGTCAATGGGTGTATAGAAGGTAATTATCAGAACTGAAAGCCAGGCCAGTATTTTTCAATTACCCATAGTCCTTTACCGCTGGTTACCTTTTTGAACGAGTCAATGACTTTCATATACCCGTCTGAGTCTAATTGAGTCCATTTTACATTTTTCCAGCGCTCACGAAGTGAGTCCAATTCTTGTTTAGAAATTTCCTGATGAACATCCAAATTTTTTGCCAGACATTCCAATAACTGACTGTCTACCGGAGGATGTATGGCATTCATTTTTGATACATTTTCCTTCGAAAGATTTTCCTGGCTGCTTGCCAAGAACAGAGATTTTAGATAAACATTGATTAGTTTCGCGGCAATGCCGTGAGTAAATTTTTTCTCAAGAACACAGTCCGAAATTTTGATTACATCTTTCCGTTTCTTTTCATGCCAATCGTCAAAATCATCTGGTGAAGGTAGCTTGCACCATCCTTCTGAAAGTTCACCCAAATTCGACTTCTTGATAATTTCAAGCCCTTTCTCCGAACTAAATCCCTTAATTGCATGTTTTCCTCTGGGTCTAGCAGCTGCGGATGCAGTCCAAGAAGCAAACTTTAATCGATTTTCTGCTAGAACGTTTTCACATGAATCAAATTTTTGCGACATAATCATTTACCTCTTTATGTTTTGCAGTGGTGAGAATCTAGAAAATCATTCACTGTCGATTAGTGCCGGATGTTTTTTTCCCTGGCCTCTTGGGAGTCCGACTTGGCCGGCCACCAGGTGGCGGGTGGGGTCAGGGTCCAGGCGCAGTCTTCTGGGTCCATCCAGGCGATAGGCTTGGCGGTGCCGTCAAAGATGGGAATGGTGCCGTCGGTGAACTTCCAGTCGCGGTTGGCCGCGTCTTCGATCGCTTCAATCAGGGATTCGCCGTTGAGGGGGACGAGTCCGTCGAGCGGGCTGCTTGCATAGAATTTCGCCATTTTCTTTTCCTTCATCTTCGCGCTTAAGGCCATAGCCCGGCTTGCCACTGATCAAGATGTCTCCGCTGGAGAATCGATTTGACCGTGGATTTGCCGGAATTGTTGTGGACAAAAAAGGCCTTCACGAATTGGAATACCCTTGTAAATTGACATCGGCATTGTGCTCAATTTTCGTAAAAAAATCAAGCGCTTGTTCTCCGCGAATATTTAACATCATGATTTATATGAATAAATCCAATGCTTCTCCGCCAGACGTTAACGTTCGACCGCTTCGTACATCCACACCGAACCCGAAGTGACGGCAGCGTCGTTGGTTACCGCGCCCGGAGCGGCGCCGCCATATTTCCGGGCGAACTCGGAAAGCACCGGCGCCACGTCGGGGCCTTCCATCACGCGCTCGAGTTGCAGGTCGTAGAGGCTGTCATCGACGCGCAGCACGATGCGGGTGTCGTCGCCCATGTAATGCGGCCATTGTTTCCAGATGCCGCCGTACCAG
>JANQSV010000020.1 GCA_028279115.1 Pseudomonadales bacterium | reverse complement strand
CCCTTCTTGGGCGGGCGGTCGAAAAATTCCCGGAATCCCCCGCGGCCGGCTTTCCCGCCAAAACCGCAGGCTGGAATTTATATCCGGGAAAAGCAAACGGCTACGGGTTTTCGGTCATGCGGGAACGGGCGTAGGCGATGCGCTCCGGGGTGGGAGGATGGCTTGAGATGTTTTCCAGCACAAGCTCGGCGAACTCTTTTTCCCGATCCCGGTTTACGATTGCGGAAATTTCTTCGGAATCCAACGAAGAAGAATCTTCCCCCGAAGCGTCCGCTTCGGAAGGCAATTGAATAAAGCGGCTGCTGAATTCGAGCTTTTCCATGATGGAAATGAAGTATTGCGGTGAAACTCCCGCTTCGAGCAAACGGTCGACCGCGTAGGCGTCCGCTTCGCGTTCCATCTTTCTGGAGTAGGGACTCAGCGCCGGGCCGAGCAGCGCCGAACTCAGCAGCATGTCGCCGATCACGCCGATGTCTCCGGTCATCAGACCGAACATCACCAGCCAGGCCGAGGCGCTGAGCAAGCGCTGCTCGACATGCTTCAACCGGGCATGTCCCAATTCATGGAAATAGACCGCGAGCAACTCCTCGTCGCGATCCGCGAGTTCAACCAGTTCATCGGTGAACGCCATCGTTGTGGCGCTTAGTGTGAACGCATTGGGACCGAGACCGTCGATAGCGCGGAACTCCACGCGAATGTCGCTGCCGCCGTTGTAGGACGAGAAGTAACGGGTCAATTCCCGCTGCCGCGACTGCGCGAGCGTGGAAGGTTCCATAATCGGCTCCAACTGCGCAAGCAGGACGTCCGCCAATTGATCGCTTGATTCCGCCGGAGCGAATTGGGCCATTCGCGCCGCCAGCGCGGGAACGCCCCAAATCGTGATCAACGCCAGCAGAGCGATGCACAGCACGGCTGCGGCGAGGACGACCGACAGATTGCGTTCCAGCCGGGCGGCCCAGCCCTGATCGAGCGCGAGCTCGCGCCGCATCCGCAATAATCCTTCGACATCGAAGCTGACGAAGCTCTGGCCTTCGCCCCAACTCATGCGCGTGGGTGTGCCGGGAAGAGGCGAGTCGAGCCGAAGTTGCGTCAGGTCGATGCTGACGCGACTCCCTTCATCGGGCAGCACCGTGAGCGAACTGGCGCTCCAGCGCAGCAGCGCCGGTTGCTTGCGGCTGTTCGCCCCATCGAAGTATGTGCCGCGCAGTTCTCTCAAATTCCTATTCCCAGATCGAAGGCTTCGCCAACCTCGTCGCCCCTTGCGGAAACCCGGTCGGCCTCCGCGGCTGCGAAGTTTTCGAGGTTGGCAGTGTCCAGCCACATACTGGACAACGCGTAGCGGGCGCGCCGAACTCTCGCCCAGGGAGTGAAAAATCCCAAGGTAACGATAGTCAACAACATATTGCTCAGCAAAATCCAGTAGTAGCCGCCGGCGCTCAAGTTGTTGCGGAGTTTGTTCTCCGCAAGTTCGATGTTGTTGAACACCAGACGGAAGCGAAGCGCCTCGTACAAGAGCCCGGCGACAAAGAAAAGCAACAGGAGAACGAAGTAAATCAGAACACCCGCAAGGATCAAGGAGGAAATTTCCGGGACGGCGACCGTATCGCCGCCCGAATTCTCCAATTCTGCCAATGACTCGAAAAACTCAGGCGAGAATGACGCCATCAGGTATACTCCGAACGCTATCGAGGAGACGAAAAAAAGACTGACAAACGCCATGAGGCTGATCAGCACAATGCCGTAAAAGCCGCCGGGACCGGCCGTGGCGCGGGAGGCGGTTGCGCCGAAACGGTGGTTGTCGATCTGAAACCGATTGATTCTGTAGAGCGCCCAGGGCAGGGCGAGTCCCAGGGTGAGTACTCCCAATATCGGAAACAGTAGATAAGTCAGATATGCTGGCGCGAACCGCCCGTCGAAACCGAAACGGACGCCGCGCCACGCGCTGTTGACCGCGTTGAAGCGCAGGGCCTGCACAAAGACGAATGGCAGCAGCAAGGTCAGCGCCACGAAGGCGGCGAAGCTGATCTCGATGCTAATGAAACCGGCCACGGTATAGATTGCCAGCAAGGCTGCGCCGATCAATCGTCCTTTGAGAATCGCGATGGGGTTGGCGAGATACTCGAAGCGGTCGCCGGCGAGTTCGGTGTTGCCGTAGAAATACCTTTTGGTTCGGACCTTGGCCCAGGCGGAGTAAATGCCCAAAGTGAGGATCGAGAAAAGCAGGTTGACGATCCAGATGCGGAAATAGTCCGTTCCGTTGCCGTGAAAGGTGAACTGTTCGGTGGCAAGTTCAAGTTGAAGTTCGGAACCGGTTTCGATATCGCTGCTGCCTTGGTTTCCTGAATCGATCATAATGCACTCCCTGCGGGTTGGGCTTGCCATAGTTGGTTGTTTGCGGACCACGGCGCAGCTTAGCACAATTGCCTGTCTTTCCCACGACATCCGTAGGAAAAACAGGCAGCCGCGACGCTCGCGGCGAGAACAAGGGGAGCAAATGAAGAAATTCGGAATCGGACAGCCGGCGGCGCGCTTTGAAGGCCGCCGCTTCCTCACCGGCGCCGGCTCGTATCTTGACGATGAAAATTTAACGGGCCCTGGCCCGTTA
>JANQSV010000350.1 GCA_028279115.1 Pseudomonadales bacterium | reverse complement strand
CGCGGCAAGCATAGACTCTGGAAATCGAGGGCTCCAAATCAACCCGGGCACACCTTAAATCAGCCCTCGGACTGTCCTGTGAATCAGGACCACCTCAGTGGTAAATGGAAAGTCAGAATCATATAAGTTCAGGATACATTTTCGAGATTCAAGAGTGCCTTTAGAACATATCAGGAATAATCTTTTCGGAAGTAATCCAGGGAAGCTTTTCAATTTTGTACCCGATGGAATGAGTATAGGGATGTTCTGTTGGCGCAAGCGGGAAAGTAACAATCTATCATTTCATGATCGGTATATGCTCGGCAACAAAGGTGGTATCAGCCTTGGATCTGGATTCAAACCCGAGATGGGGGAAACGACGACTCTGGGTCGCCACGATTTAAATGATGTTGAAGTGATTCGCAAATGCTTTGCGTTCGATGGGACCGGGCACGAGTGGGTCGAACCAGGTTTTCGGATTTTCCCGAATAGGCGTCCCAAAGAACTAGGGTACGACGATTTGTAGTGGGCAATCCTTCTATTCATCAGGTTAGTTCTCGTCCGTAGTTTCCCAGCTGCCTGATGCCGAAGGGTTGGTATGTTCTAGTGTCCCAAAACTTTAGGGGCTATCAAAATTTGATAGTGTCAATCAAACATGCCGCCCCCCCACAACAACTTAAGGAATGATGGTGCGGGCAATATCCGAACGTCGTCGATCAAGGTTTCACGCTCGCCGAGATATACGCCGAAGCATCTTGTCTTGGCCGAACCCAGATGCGTCCGCACTTTATGCAAGCCACGGTTAAAGCGCCTTTCCCAGCGACGGCTGGCTTTGATTTCGACGGCTACGTATCCCGCCGCCGTTTCCGTGAGGACGTCCACTTCGGCGCCGTTGTGGTCGCGCCAGAAGTGGAGTGGATATCTTAGTCCCGAGTAGGCCAGGTGGGCGCGCATCTCGCCCAGAATCAGCGTTTCCAGCAGGCTGCCCCGTTCCTCGTCGCCCACCGGATAGGGCAGTCGTCCCGCGAGCGCTCGCGCGACTCCGCAGTCGAACAGATAGAACTTGCTATGGCGCACTTGTTTGTTGGCCGCTTTCAGTTTCCAGGGCGGCAGCCAGTAGCCGATCAGCGTGTCGATCAATAGATCGAAATGATTTTGCACCGAGGATCGGGCTACGCCCGCGTCTCTCGCTATGGCGCTGACGTTTGTCGCCTGGCCATTGTGTCGTGCGGCGACTTCCAGAAATCGGGCGAAGCCGGCGAAGTTGCGCGTCAGGGCTTCGGCGCGAATTTCTTGATCCAAGTAGGTCTCGGCGTAGCTGCGTAGGTAGTCACCGGGCGCTGGATTGGCTATGGCCATCGGTAGGCCGCCAAAGCTCAACGTGCGTTGAAGATCGAAATCGTCGCCGAGTTCTGCGGAAACCAGGGGAAACAGTTCTGTGGTGACGGCACGCCCCGCGAGGAGATTGGTTCCCCCCCGGCGGAGTTTTCTGGCGCTGGAGCCGGATAACACAAACCGAAGCTTGAGGGATTCCATGAGACGATGTACTTGGTCGAGCAATGCGGGCGCTTTTTGAATTTCGTCGATCACCACCCAAGAGCCGGGTTCAAGTCCGCGCAGTTCGTCGAAAAGTGCGCCGGGGTCACGATTCAGGCGAATTGATTCACTTGTATCCAGTAAATCGTAAGTGTGCGCCCGCGGTAAGCGGGATTGAATCCAGGTGGACTTTCCGGTGCCCCTGGGACCGAGGAGAAGTATCGATCCGTCAGGGTCTGGCAGCAATCTTGCATACATAGTTGGCAGATTTCCGGGAAAATTGCCAACCATGGTTGCATAATTTCAGGTAATTGGCTATAGCATGGCAGATAAAAGGTTTACATTCGGCTTCTTTCGACCTTGTGATCGTAGCTCTTGTCCCAGTCCAGTTTGCCGAACAATTGCAACAGCCGCTTTTGTTCGCGTCGCGCAATGAACTCGCGCAACGCCTTGTTCACGGTTTCCCGTTTGGTTTTTTCCCCGCCGACCTTCAGTGCTTTTTCCAACAATTCAGGGTCAATCGACACGTCTACCGCCACTGCTCAATGACTTACGCAAACATTCCGTTAATTGTCTCCAATGTCAAGCCGACGGCTTCCAGAATAGTAATTCCCACTATATCAGCGAGATTCTGCGACAAAATGGCAGGATTGCCATTTTGGACGGCGCTCAGCGCCGCCCCGCAGGGGCGAGGGGCATGGATGCCCCTAGTCACTTCGCTTCGCTACGCGCAGAATGACGGTGGAGTCCAACCACCGATGCGCTACAATCCGAATGCACTGATTGCCGAAGAACAACTCCATGAGCGATGACTCGCAGGAATTCGCCACCGAGCCGGTGCCGGCCGGGCACCGGGTCGGCTGGATCAGGGTCGGGCTGATCAGCGCCATGGTGGGCTTTTCGCTGCCGACCTTCGTGGCCGGCGTCGAAGTGTTTCAGGCCACGCCGAACGACTGGGCGGCCGTGGCGGTGCTGATGGGCTGTGCGATGCTGACCTTCATCGGGGCGCTGACGGGCTCGATCGGCGCGCGCACTCATCTGAGTTCCTACATGCTCGCGCGCGTCGCTTTCGGCGTGAAAGGCGCGGCCCTGGTCAATCTCGCCTTCGCCGTTTCACTGCTGGGCTGGTTCGGTGTCAATATCGACCTGTTCAGCGCCGCGCTGCTGCGCCTGATGAACGACGTGCTGGGCATGTCGGGCGTGCCCTGGCTGGTCGAACTGTTTGCCGGCGTGGTGATGACGGTCACGACGATTTACGGTTTCCAGGCGATCAACCGGCTGTCGATGCTGCTCGTACCGGTGATGATGGTGGTGACCGTATTGCTGATCAATACGGCGCTGGGCATCGAGCCTTTGGGGGAAATCCTGTCGGGAGCGGACGCCGGCGAGTTGTCCTTCGGCGATGCGACGTCCTCCGTGGTCGGCGGAGTGATCGTCGGCGCCGTGATCCTCCCGGACATCACCCGCTTCATCGCACGCTGGCAGGGCGCGATCTTTACCGTCCTGCTGTCCTATCTGGTCGTCAATTCGGTAGTGATGATCTCCGGCGGCATCGCTGCGGACGTGCTGGCGAACGACGATTTTCTCGATGTCATGATCGTCATGGGCCTGGGCTGGGGCGCGTTCGCGATCATCATCGCGGGAAGCTGGGTGCTCAATACGCTCAACCTGTACAGCACCACGCTCAGCGTCGAGGCGACGATTCCACGGCTGGAGAACCGGCTGTCGATCGTCATCCTGGGCGTGATCGGCACCGGCGCCGCCTTCCTTAACATCCTCGATTTTTTCCTTACTTTCCTGTTCTATCTTGCGATCGTTTTCGTACCCGTCGCCGGGGTCATCGCCGTCGATTACCTGTTCGCGCGGCGGTCGGCGTTCCACGAGGAACTCGAATCGGCGCAGCGGGATTTTTCGCCGCTGGCGCTTGCCGCCTGGGCAGGCGGGGCGGCCGTGGCGTTGCTCGGCTCGGCGGGCCTGCTGCGGATCAGCGGTATAGCCGCGCTCGACGCGATGCTCATCTCGGCGCTTGCCTATGCGATATTCAGTCGATTTGATCGGCTGTCCCCCACCAAATCCGCTTCGCAGATTTGACTCCCCCGGAGGGGGAGTAATGACGGCGACTGCGGTTATCATTGCCACACTCCCTCTAAAGGGGAGAGTCAAACTCGCATAGCGAGTTTGGTGGGAGTGAGGCCGATCAACGCTGTCATTTATTGTATTGGGAGATTCCGCGACTGGCGCGCAGAATGACGGGGAAGGGTAAATGCTCAGGATCGGGATCGATGTCGGCGGAACGCATACGGACGCGGTTTTACTCGACGGCGACGAAGTCGTCGCTTCCACGAAATCGCTGACTTCCCGCGACGTCAGCTCGGGGATACTGGAAGCTCTGGAAACCATCCTCGCCGGGGACAGCGGCATCGAGCAAAAGGTGGAAGCCGTGATGCTGGGTACGACCCAGTTCACCAACGCCGTCATCGAGCGGCGCGAACTCGCCGAAGTCGCCGCCATCCGCATCGGCCTGCCTTCGGGCCGGGGCATTCCGCCGAAGACCGGCTGGCCCGGGGACATCGCCAGTTGCCTCGGCGACAACGTATACATGTTGCGGGGCGGCTATCTTTACGACGGCTGGCCGCTGGCGCAACTCGACGACAGGGAGATCGACCAGGTTATCGGCGATCTCAAGGCAAAACGCGTCGAGGCGGTGGCGATTTCCTCCGCGTTCTCGCCGATGAATCCCGAACCCGAAAGATTGCTTGCCGAACGCATTCGCGCCGCGCTGCCGGATATCCATATCACCGAATCCCACAGCATCGGCCGGCTCGGCATCCTCGAACGCGAAAACGCCGCCATGCTCAATGCGAGCCTGCTCGGCTTCGCCGGCCGCGTGGTCGACTCTTTCGTCGCGGCGATCCGCGAGCGCGGCCTGAACTGCCGGTTTTTCATCAGTCAGAACGACGGCACCTTGATGGACGCCGAGTTCGCGCGCCGCTATCCGGCGCTGACCTTCGCTTCCGGACCGACCAACTCGCTGCGCGGCGCCAGCAAGTTGACCGGACTGAACGACGCCATCGTGGTCGATATCGGCGGCACGACTTCCGATTTCGGTATCCTGCAGGATGGCTTCCCGCGCGAATCGAATATCGTGATCGATGTCGGCGGCGTACGCACCAACTTCCGCATGCCCGATATCCTGTCGATCGGCCTTGGCGGCGGCAGTCTGGTCGCCTCAGACGGCGCCAGCGTCGGACCGCGTTCGGTCGGCCACGAGCTCGTAGGCAAGGGCCTTGTTTTCGGTGGTGAGACCTTGACCGCGACCGATATCGTCGTGGCCGCCGGACATGCCGAAATCGGCGATCCGGAGACAGTCAAGAATCTGAAGCCCGAAGTAGTTGCCGCCGCCCAAGGCGAAATCGCCCGCATGCTCAATGCCGGCATCGAGAAAATGAAACCGAGCAGCGACCCGCTGCCGGTGGTGCTCGTAGGCGGCGGCGCGGTGCTCGTTACGGAAAAGCTCGCAGCGGCATCGAACATGTTGCTGCCCGAACATTCCGGCGTGGCCAACGCCATCGGCGCCGCGATCGCCCAGATCGGCGGCGAAGCCGAACGCATGATCTCCTACGACAAGATCACGAGGCAGGACGCAATTAGCCAAGTCACCCGCGAGGCCACGAACGTCGCCCTGACCGCAGGCGCCGAAGCGGCAAGCATCCGCGTCGCCGACATCGAGGAAACCAGCATTTCCTACATGCCCGGTAACACAGTCCGTGTAAGAGTCAAGGTCGTCGGCGACATTTCAATGAGATTCCGCGCGGAATGACAGAGGGCGTAATGGGCCTTGATTTTGCACAATGTGAGTCGCCTTCGGGTGGCGCGGGGTTCAGCGGGCGTGCGAGGGTGAGGCCCGGTCGGCGCAGCCGACAAAGAGCAATGCTCTTTGAGGGCCGAACGCCTTGCCAGGGATGGCAAGGCTGGGGGTTGGCGAAACCACGAAAGTCGCGCCAAGGATGGCTGGCACAAATCGAATCGAAGCAACAAACCCAGCGAGATTCTGCGACTACGCTTCGCTCCGCGCAGAATGACGGAGGGGGGCGCTTCGCTCCGCGCAGAATGACAGTTGGGAGGAAAGCATGAAACTGCCCGTCGAATCATTGCCGGATCTGTCGTCCGGCGCGGTTTTCCTCGCCACTGGAGGCGGCGGCGATCCATATGTGGCCTATCTTGCGACACAAAAGGTATTGGCCGAACACGGCCCGGCCGAACTGATCGCCGTTGACGATCTCGACGACGGCGCTTTCGTCGCCGCGGTCGGCGGAGTAGGGGCGCCGACGGTCAGCCTGGAATTGCTGCCTTCCATCGACGACCCGGGAATTGCGCTCGAAGCCTTCGAAAGTCATGTCGGCCGCAAGCTCGACGCCATCGTTTCCTTCGAAATCGGCGGCGGCAATTCGCTGATTCCATTGATCGCGGCAGCGGGCCGCGGCATTCCCGTGGTCGACGGCGACGGCATGGGCCGGGCGCTGCCCGAAGCCCAGATGATGACGTATCCGATCGCGGGCATCCCGTCGACGCCCGCGGTCGCGCTCGATTACGCCGGCAACATGGCGACCTTTTCCACCGACACGACGGCGACCTACGAACGCCATATCCGCAACCTGGCCCAAGCCATGGGCGGCATGATCACGACCGTCGAACATCCGATGAGCGGTAAACAGCTCAAGTCGTCCATCGTGCCCGGAACGATTTCCTTCTCGATCGAGATCGGCCGCATATTGCGCGAATATCGCGGCAACGCACATCGCATGCTCGGGCCGTTGCGGGAAGCGTTCGCGGACTCGCTTTACGGCGAGCTGTGCCATATCTACACCGGGAAAGTGGTCGACTATTCGAGCGCCATCATCGGAGGCTACGATATCGGCCGCGCCGTGATCGAGTCTTTCGACGGCTCCGGCCCGGCGCTCACGATAGAAGTCAAGAACGAGTTCCTGCTGGCGAAAATCGAAGATCGGGTCGTGGCTTCGGTGCCCGATCTGATCACCGTGCTCGACTACGAGACTTCGACGCCGATCAATGCCGAACGGCTGCGTTACGGGCAGCGGGTCAGCGTCGTCGGCGTCGGCTGTCCCGATTACTATCGATCCGCCAGGGCGCTGGAAGTCGTCGCCCCCCGCTGCTTCGGATTCGACTG
The DNA here is from genome assembly GCA_028279115.1 of Pseudomonadales bacterium. Taxonomy (GTDB): domain Bacteria; phylum Pseudomonadota; class Gammaproteobacteria; order Pseudomonadales; family Pseudohongiellaceae; genus UBA9145. Next base: position 6,681 of record JANQSV010000350.1, on the reverse strand, counting down.
CGATTTCGTGCCGCTGGAGCGGTTGACGCACAATCATCAGGTTCTTTCTGAATTCTGTTGAAATCATCCATGCCATCCATGGCGCGGCATCTGCGGTTTCGCCAATCCCCGGTCTCGCCCTCCATGGCGAGCCGTTCGAGCCTAAAAAAGCGTTGCTTTTTTTCGGCTGCGCCGATCAGCCCTCACCCAGCCTTTAATCTGAATCGCAAACTCGCTAGACTGCTCAGCCCCGAATCGCAGTTGCCAAGTCTTAAAACCCGGATCATGCAATATCCGACGATAGAAAACCTGGTCGGCAATACGCCGCTCGTACGCCTGCAACGCATGCCGGGCGAGACGAGCAACCATGTGCTGATGAAGCTCGAAGGCGACAATCCCGCCGGATCGGTCAAGGACCGTCCGGCCATGAGCATGATCCAGCACGCCGAGGAACGCGGCGATATCTCGCCGGGCGACGTGCTCGTCGAGGCGACCAGCGGCAATACCGGGATCGCGCTCGCCATGGCGGCGGCGATCAAGGGCTATCGCATGAAACTCATCATGCCCGCCAACATGAGCGAGGAGCGCAAGGCTTCAATGTCCGCCTATGGCGCCGAGCTGATCCTCGTGACGGAAGAGGAAGGCATGGAGGGCGCCCGGGATCTCGCCATCGAAATGAACCGGCGCGGCGAAGGCAAGTTGCTCGACCAATTCGCCAATCCCGACAATCCGCTCGCGCATTTCGAGAAAACCGGAGAGGAGATCTGGCGCGACACGAAGGGCGCGGTCACCCATTTCATCAGTTCCATGGGCACCACCGGCACCATCATGGGCGTGTCCCGTTATCTCAAGAAGATGAATCCGGTGATCGAGATTATCGGTTTGCAGCCGAGCGATTGTTCGCGTATTCCCGGGATCCGGCGCTGGCCCGAGGAATACCTGCCGAAAATCTTCGATCGCAGCCGCGTGGACCGCATCGTCGATGTCAGCCAACACGACGCCGAGACTACCATGCGCCGCCTCGCGGCCGAGGAGGGCATCTTCTGCGGGGTTTCTTCCGGCGGCGCCGCTTACGCCGCGCTGCAACTGTCCCGCGAAGTCGAGAACGCGACCATCGTCGCCATCATCTGCGATCGCGGCGACCGCTACCTGTCGACAGGCGTCTTCGACCAAGAAGCTTGAACGTGACTCCGGCACCCGATCCGGTTACGCCGCGCTGCGCGGTTTTCGACGTCTGCGGCGGCTGCAGCCGGCAAGACATGGAAAGCGGCGCGCAATTACTGGAAAAGCAGTCGCTGTTGCAGCGGCATCTGCGCGAGACCGCGGGGATCGAACCGGAATCTTATGAGTTGCTGCCTCCGGTGACCGGCCCGCAATGGAATTATCGCCGCAAGGCGCGGCTGGCCGTGCGGATGGTGCGCCGCAAGGGCCGCGTCCTGGTGGGGTTCAGGGAAAAGCGCGGCAATTATGTCACGGTCATGGACGACTGCGAGGTGCTTGCGCCCGGCCTTGCGGAGCTCATCAGGCCCTTACGCGTATTGCTCGACGGGCTGGCGGCGCGCGAGACGATTCCGCAGATCGAAGTCGCGGCGGGCGAGGCCGCGGAGCATCGCTTTCGCCCGGAAGCGGCCCTGGTGCTGCGCCATCTGCGGCCGCTGGACCCCGGAGACCTGCATCGGCTGACCGAATTCGCCGTGCGATGGAAACTGCAGATGTACCTGCAGCCGGGGGGAGTCGACAGCGTGCATCGGATTTATCCGCGTTATGGTCCCGAGCGGCTGTACTACCATTTGCCGGAATTCGGCCTGCGCCTGGCCTTCCATCCGATGGACTTCCTGCAGGTCAACGCCGCAGTCAACCGGCGGGCGGTGCGCCTGGTGACGGATTTGCTCGCACTCGGCCCGGAAGACCATGTGCTCGACCTGTTTTGCGGCCTCGGCAATTTCAGCCTGCCGATCGCCGGCCGTTGCGCCGGGGTCACGGGAATCGAGGGCAGCGCCGACTTGGTGGCGCGGGCCGAAGAGAACGCCCGCGCCAACGGGCTCGAAAACGCCCGTTTCCTGACTGCCGACCTGTACCGCTGGAACACCGAAGCGCCCTGGGCGGCCCAGGCGTATACCAGGGTTCTGCTCGATCCGCCGCGCAGCGGCGCGCTCGAAACCGTTCCGCTGATTGCCGCCGGCGGTGCCCGGAGGCTGATCTATGTATCCTGCAATCCCGAAACCCTTGCGCGGGATGCGCGGGAGCTGGCCCGGCGCGGTTTCCATTTGAAATCTGCCGGGGTTATGGATATGTTCCCGCATACCTTGCATATTGAAGCGGTGGCTCTGTTCGAGCGGCCATAGGGAAACTCTGACAAAGTCAGAGATTCCCCGCGGCACAAGGATGTGCCGCCGAATTCGATGGCGCGAGCCATTGAATTCGGGAGCGAAACAAAACCACGCTTTTGTTTTGCGATAATGAAAAATTCCATGGATGGAATTTTTCAGAGAAAACGTTAACGCGGTCATCGGGCCAGTCATGAACATGAACCGGGAAGGCCAGAATCAACTTTCGCCCATGGACAGGCTGCTGGCCCTGATGTCGATGCTGCGGGACCGGGAGTTCGGCTGCCCCTGGGATCTGAAACAGACCTTCGAATCACTGATTCCCTATACCGTCGAGGAAGTCCACGAGGTGGTCCATGCCATCGAGAGCGGCGACCGCGACGAATTGCGGGACGAGTTGGGCGATCTGCTGTTCCAGGTGGTCTTTTACGCGCAATTGTCCCGGGAGGAAGGCGGTTTCGACTTCCAGGACGTGGCCGCGGAAGTGACCGGCAAGTTGCTGCGCCGCCATCCGCACGTGTTTCCCGACGGCCGGCTGGAAAGTTTCGGCCGCAAGCAGGAACTCAGCGCCGGCGAAGTCGTCAGCAATTGGGAGGCGATCAAACACGCCGAACGGGCGAACAAGGGCGAAGTGAATGGCGGGCGGCAAAGCGTTCTCGACGGTATGCCGAAGTCGTTGCCGGCGCTGGAGAAGGCGCGCAAGTTGCAACAGCGCGCCCCCGGCGTGGGCTTCGACTGGCGGGAAACGCGGCCCGTGATCGACAAGTTGAAAGAGGAGATCGGCGAATTCGAACAGGCGCTGGCGGAAGATGACCCGGCCGGGATGCGCGGGGAACTCGGAGACATGCTGTTCGCGATCGTCAATCTCTCGCGGCATTGCAAACTGGACTGCGAATCGGCGCTGCGCGAGTCGAATCGGCGTTTCGAAGCGCGCTTCCGGGACCTGGAAGAACTTGCGGAAGAGCGCGGCTGGACTCTGCCTGAACGCGACTTGCGCGAACTCGATCAATTGTGGACGCTGGCAAAAACCCGCGTCCGCGACAGAACAAGCGGTGACTCACATTGAATATCATCCTGCTGGGCGCGCCAGGCGCCGGAAAGGGCACACAGGCCCGTTTCATCACAGAGAAATTCGGCATTCCGCAGATTTCCACCGGCGACATGTTGCGCGCGGCGGTGCGCGAGCGTACGGAACTCGGCTTGCAAGTCGAGGAAATCATGACCAGGGGCGCCCTGGTCAGCGACGAGATCATCGTCGCCCTGGTGCTTGAACGCATCGCCCGGGACGATTGCGCCGGCGGTTTCCTGTTCGACGGCTTCCCACGCACCATTCCCCAGGCCCGCTCCACCACCGAGGCCGGCGTCGAAGTCGACATCGTGCTCAATATCGCCGTCGATGACGAAGAGATCGTGCGAAGGCTCAGCGGTCGGCGCACCCATCCGGCTTCTGGAAGGGTGTATCACGTCGAATTCAATCCGCCCAAGGTCGAAAACCGCGATGACGAGACTGGAGAGGAATTGATCCAGCGCGACGATGACAGGGAAGACACGGTGCGCGAGCGGCTCAGGGTGTACCACCAGCAGACCGAACCGTTGTTCGCCTTTTACCGCGGTCTGGCGGCGGAAGGCTTGCCCTTGCGCGTCCTCAACGTGGACGGTGCGGCGCCGGTAACCGAGATTCGCGATGCGATCTTCCGCCTGCTTGAGTGAGGCCCGGTCGGCGCAGCCGACAAAAAGCACAGCTTTTTGAGGGGTGAGGCCAAGCGTTTGCGAAGCGCAGCTTCATGCGCAGGCCGAGCGCCACCGAGCTATGCTCGGTGGCCGGACGAACGACTTGCCATGGATGGCAAGGCTAGAGGTTGGCGAAGCCACCAAAGTTGCGCCAGGGATGGCTTGCATGATCCATTTGAATGCACGAAGCACTGCCGCCAATGTCATCAATTCTAATTCTCAACACCGCGCTTGAGCGCGCCTGCGCCCTGATCTGGCGCGATTCGGGCTACGTTGCAAGACACGCACCCGAGGCGCGGCAATCCGCCCAGACCATCCTGCAACTCGCCAGGGAAGCCCTGGACGAAGCTGGATTGAAACGGGCGGACGCCGTTGCCGTGGTCGCCGGCCCGGGCTCCTTCACCGGCACCCGGATAGGAGTCGCGGTCGCCCAGGGCCTGTGCGCCGCCTGGAATGCGCCGGCCGTACCCGTCTCGACCTTGGCGCTGACTGCGGCGGCGGCGCAACGGCGATATGATGCGGAGGCTTACCTGGTCGGCCTGAAGTCGAGAGCGGACGAGCTTTATTTCGGCTGCTATCTGCAGGCCGGTAACGGTTCGGAATTGCACGGCGCGGAACAGGCCGGCGCCCTCGCCGACTTGCGGATGGAATCGATCGAAGCACGGAACCTGCTCGCGGTGGGAGACGGCTGGTTCGATACCGGCGCGATCGAAAACCAGTTCGACATTCGCCTCAAGTCCGAACCTGTCACCGCAGCGGTCGAAGATATCGACCTCGTGACCATGGCCCGGGCCCTGTGGGAAAGCGGAAATTCAGTCGTCGCCGATCTGTTGCGGCCGAATTACGTAAACGAGGCGCCGCAATATCGCGAACAACCCGGCAGTGGCTGAACTCGACTACCTGCAAACCGCCGTGCTGGCCCTGATCCAGGGCCTGACCGAATTTCTGCCGATTTCCTCGTCCGGCCATTTGCTGCTGCCTTCCATGTTACTCGGCTGGCCCGACCAGGGGCTCGCCTTCGACGTCGCCTTTCACAGCGGCACCTTGCTGGCCGTAATCTGGTATTTCCGGCGCGAACTCGCGCGGATGATCGCCGGCGGACTCAGGCTCGGGCCCGCGGGCGAGGAAGGCAGGCTGTTCTGGTTATTGCTGCTGGCAACCGTGCCGGTGGGACTGGCCGGGCTGCTCGTGCGCGACATGGTCGAAATCCACGCGCGTTCGGTCGCTGTAGTCGCGACGACCTCCATCATCTTCGGCCTCCTGCTCGGCTACGCCGATTTCAGCGGCCGGCGCGATCGCGGCCCAGGTCGCAAGATAGCAACGATCGGCTGGAAAACCGCCTTGCTGATCGGTCTGGCGCAAATGCTGGCCCTGATTCCGGGCACGTCGCGTTCGGGTGTCACCATGACCGCCGCGTTGCTGTGCCGGCTTGATCGCGAGTCCGCGGCGCGCTTTTCCTTCCTGCTCGCCATTCCGGTAATGCTTGCCAGCGGCGCGCTGGAGGCGCTCGACCTGATCGCCGAACCGCCTCCGGCGCGGCAATTGCTGCTGCTTGGTTTCGGCGCGGCGCTTTCGGCGCTGGTCGCCTGGCTCAGCATTCACTGGTTCCTGCTCTGGATCGGCCGCATCAGCTTTCAGCCCTTCGTGATCTATCGGGTCGCGCTGGGGGTGTTTCTGTTGCTGTTTCTGGCCTGACCGCCGAGCCCTCAAGAGAGTCAGCGAATGAAAAAGGCAAGAGTCCTGCTGGCTGTCGAAGGCGCCCCGGAAGCCGGTGGAGCGCCGGCGGTCGACTTCGTCCGCGCGCTGGCGCGCGAACACGGCATTCCCGAATTGCCCGCCGGATATCCGCCCGATGCAGTGGAATTCCTGTTGCGGGTCAATTTCACAGGACCGGCCGAAGGATTGGCCATGCATTCGTTGCGCGAACCGAAAACCGGCCCGGTGCGGGTCGATTTCGCTGCTGGAACGATCCAGCAACGGGCCAAGGACGACTTGCGCGGCCAGCATCTCGTGCGGGCGGTCGGAACCGGAGTCGAAGTACTTGACGCCACCGCCGGGCTGGGCCGCGACGCATTCCTGCTCGCCAGTGCGGGAAATCGCTTGCACTTGCTCGAACGCGAGCCCGCGATATACGCCTTGCTCACTGACGGGCTGCGCCGCGCCGCGGTAGACCCGGACCTGGCCTCCGTCGTCGAACGAATGCGCCTGCATTGCGCGGATTTCCGCGACTGGAGCGAAGCACACCGTTATGACGTCGTCTATCTCGATCCGATGTTCCCACGTCCCGAAAAACGCGCTCGCGGCAAGAAGGAGATGGTGTTCCTGCAACAGCTAGCCGGCGAAGGAGAAGAAAGTGGCCTCTTGGCCAAAGCCCTGAAATGCGCCCGCGCCAGGGTCGTGGTAAAGCGACCGCCAAAGGAGGCATGCTTGGACGCGGCAAAGCCGTCTTTCAGCTATCGCGGCCGAGTCAGCCGTTACGATGTCTATCTTCCCTGAGCATTGTTGCTTTGATCCGTCTCCGTCGGGTGGCGGGGGGTTCAGCGGACGCCGTAAATACATCCATGTAGGCTTCGGGCTCGGCGTCCTGCCTCGCACGCCCGCTGACCCCCCCGCACCATGCGAGTCTCCGTCGGGTGGCGGGGGG
>JANQSV010000014.1 GCA_028279115.1 Pseudomonadales bacterium | reverse complement strand
AGCTGCGCTTCATAAACGCTTGCCTTCACCCCTGTACACTTCGGCCCCGACATCCATGTCGGGGACGCCCGCTGAACCCCGCGCCACTCGGCGGCGACTCACACCGTGCAATCCCCCAAGACCGCCGACTTCGATGTGAAGACGGAAGCAGCCGATTCGAATTCGGCATGACGAACTTTGCGGGGCGGTGTTAACATTCAACCATTCAGCCATTTGAGACCAACATGGGAGGGAAACAATATGGAATTCTTCACCGGCTCCGGCGGCTTGATCGAGCATCTTGTCCGCTGGGTTCATTTTTTTGCCGGAGTAGCCTGGATTGGTTTGCTCTATTACTTCAATCTCGTGCAAACCGAGTACTTCAAGGAAGCCGGCGACGCCAAGGCCAACGCCATTGACAAACTCGTGCCGCGGGCGCTCTGGTGGTTCCGCTGGGGCGCCATGTTCACTTTCCTGTCAGGATTGGGTTTGGCCTACTTCATAGAAATCAATACTGGCAGGGTTCTGAATTTTTACATCCTGATCGGCATGGCTTTGGGAATACTCATGTTCCTCAACGTCTGGCTGGTGATCTGGCCCAATCAGAAAATCGTCATCGCTTCAAACCGTCAAGTGCTGGAAGGCGGCGAGCCATTGACAGAAGCCGCCGCTGCGCAGGGCAAAGCAGGGCTTGCTTCACGCACCAACACGCTGTTCTCCCTGCCGATGCTGTTCTTCATGGGCGCCTCGGCGCATCTGAGCGGCGCTGGCGGCACGCCAATCGCGGGGGGCAATACAAGCTTGCTGGTGTATATCCTCACATTCGCGATCATTGCGTTGCTCGAATTCAACGCGATCAAGGGCAAGACCGGACCAATCACGAGCGTCAGCGGAGTCATCCACAGCAGCGTCTGGCTGACCGCGGTCCTCGTGCTGATCATCGAATTCCTGTAAAAAAACAAGGCCCGGGACGGCGCATGCCGACCCGGGCCTGTTCTCGAACTGTCCGCTGGCGCGGCGGCGTGATTACATCATGCCGCCCATGCCTCCCATGTCGGGGGCGCCGCCGGGAGCGGCAGACTTGGGTTCGGGGATTTCCGACACCATCGCTTCGGTGGTAATCATCAATCCGGCGATCGAACCGGCCGCCTGCAATGCCGTGCGGGTGACCTTGGTCGGATCGAGAATACCCATTTCGATCATGTCGCCGAATTCGCCGCTGGCGGCATTGAAGCCGTAATTGCCCTTGCCCGCCTTGACCTTGTCGAGAATGACAGAGCCTTCCTCGCCGGAATTCTCGACGATCTGGCGCAATGGCGTGGAAATCGCCTTGAGCAGCAGCGCGATGCCGACGTTCTGGTCCTCGTTGGCGCCGCTCAAACCTTCGACCGCCTGCAGGGCGCGCACGAGCGCGACGCCGCCGCCGGCCACCACGCCTTCCTCGACCGCCGCGCGGGTGGAATGCAAGGCGTCTTCGACACGGGCCTTCTTCTCTTTCATCTCGATCTCGGTGCCGGCGCCGACCTTGATCACGGCGACGCCGCCGGCGAGCTTGGCTACCCGCTCCTGCAACTTCTCGCGATCATAATCGGAGGAGGTTTCCTCGATCTGCTGGCGGATCTGGGCGACCCGGCCTTCGATGTTCTTTGGTTCGCCGGCGCCATCGATGATCGTGGTGTTTTCCTTGCTCACCTGGACGCGCTTGGCCGAGCCGAGACTGTCGACTTCAGCGCTTTCGAGGCTGAGACCGACCTCTTCGGAGATCACCGTGCCGCCGGTAAGAATCGCGATGTCTTCCAGCATGGCCTTGCGGCGGTCGCCGAATCCCGGCGCCTTCACCGCGGCGACCTTGACGATGCCGCGCATGTTGTTGACCACGAGAGTCGCCAGCGCTTCGCCTTCGACGTCTTCGGCGATCACGAGCAGCGACCGACCGGCCTTGGCCACCCCTTCGAGCAGGCCAAGCATGTCGCGGATATTGGAAATCTTCTTGTCGACCAGGAGGATCAGGGGATTTTCGAGCTCGGCGCTCATGGTGTCCTGATCGTTGATGAAATACGCGGAAAGATAGCCGCGGTCGAACTGCATGCCTTCCACCACATCGAGTTCGTTTTCCAGACCGGAACCGTCTTCCACGGTAATCACGCCTTCCTTGCCGACCTTTTCCATCGCTTCGGCGATGATCTGGCCAACCTGCTCGTCGGCGTTCGCGGAAATGGTGCCCACCTGGGCGATCGCGGTGGAGTCGTCGCAATCCGTCGAGAGCTTGCCGAGTTCGTCGACGATGGCGACTACGGCCTTGTCGATGCCGCGCTTGAGATCCATCGGATTCATGCCGGCGGCGACGGACTTCAGTCCCTCGTTGAGGATCGACTGGGCCAGTACGGTGGCTGTGGTGGTGCCGTCCCCCGCCACATCCGAGGTCTGGGAGGCGACTTCCTTCACCATTTGCGCGCCCATGTTCTCGAACTTGTCAGCCAATTCGATTTCCTTGGCGACGGAAACGCCGTCCTTGGTCACGGTAGGCGCGCCGAAGGACTTGTCGAGCACCACGTTGCGGCCCTTGGGGCCCAGGGTCACCCTCACCGCGTCTGCAAGAACGTTGACGCCGGCCAGCAGACTCTGCCGCGCCTTGTCTCCAAAATTCACATCTTTAGCCATTTTCGGTTTTTCCTATGTCAATAAACTGCTTTCGTGTCCGGACCGCCGATCAGCCCTCGATGACACCGTAGATTTCGCTTTCCGAAAGGATCAGCAATTCTTCGTCGCCGATCTTGATCGTATTGCTGGAGTACTTGCCGAAGACGACGATATCGCCGACCTTGACGTCCACCGGCTGCGAGCTGCCGTCTTCAAGGCGCTTGCCCGGACCTACCGCCAGCACTTCGCCTTGCGCGGGCTTCTCGGCGGCGGATCCCGGAAGCACAATGCCACCCGATGTGGTGGTTTCCTCTTCGGTGCGTCGAACGACGACTCGATCTTGTAAGGGGCGGATATTCATTTTGTTTACTCCTGGTCACGCGAAAATTGAACAGAACCCGAACCGGCCCCACCCGGTCAGAATCTGAAATTTGGTTCGATAGCAGTCTCGGCCAACCGCTCCGGCAATCCGGAACTTGTTTCGCCGATAGCCGGGAACTTTTATGGGGATAGCGCCGGAAAATTCAATAGTGAATTTTCAAGGATGCGGAATATACCGCCTTTTTGCCGACCGGACAGGCGGGATTCCGCGGTTTTCAGCGATCACCCGGATTCTCGAGCCGCTCCGACTCCGGGCTCTGCCTGGAATATTCGCC
>JANQSV010000009.1 GCA_028279115.1 Pseudomonadales bacterium | reverse complement strand
TGTAATGGTGGCCGAGGGGGTCAACGTGATCGTGGCCGCGGACAACGCCGACCTGACCCCCTCGGCCACCATTACACAATACGGCACGACCGACGGTTTCAGTTACACGCCGATCGCCAACAGCGCCGACAACCCAATCACAAAGTACTACATTGCTGCGGTTCAGGACGCCAACGGCAACGCGGACGGTACCGGTCTGACCGCAGGACAGGTGCTTGTAACCCCCGAAATGGATGATGCCGAAATGCGCGAACAGGTGTTCGTTGGCGGCAAGCGTGTCGATCCCGGCACGGACGGCGCCGTGTCCGGCAGGGACAGCGGCGGCGTACCGATTCACGTCAACTCCGACGCGATCGAACACGTCAGTCTGAGCAACACCTACGCCACGATTGCCGTGACCAACAATTCGAAGGAAGCCGAGGATCTGATGATCACCGTCGACAAGTACGGCAACTCGAACGTTGCGGGCAAGTTCTGCATCACCGGAGACGGCGCGGCGGAGAACGTCAGCATCACGGTCGCCGGAGATTCCAACTTCGACCTGGCGAACAACGCAACCAAGACCGTCAGCATCGGCGGCGACGGCGATCTGACGCTTGAGGTGACCAACTTCGTCGGGCCGCCGACGAATGTCAATGCGGGCGGGGAGAATACTCCCGTGGCTTCGACCACGCTTGAGTCCATCACTTTGTCCGGTAGCGGCAAGGTGACCATGATGGACCTGAACGATCATTCGAAGCTGAAGACGATCGACGCGTCCGCGGCGAGCGGCGACGTTGTCATGACCAAGCTCGGCGTCAGCGTAATGTCCTACGACGGCGGCAGCGCTTTCGACTATATCGACGTCATGACTCACGCGGCTTCGGGCATCATGGTCGATCTCGGCGCGGGCGACGACGTGTTCAAGTCCGGCGCGAGCAGCAGCGAGAGCCGCGTCGATGGCGGCGAAGGCATGGACACCTTGCAGTTGACCGATGGCGCGGGTTCGACCTATACGCCCACGGGCGGCAAGGCGACTTCGATCTATTCGAATTTCGAAGTGCTTGATGTCGGCGGTGGAAAAGGCACGTACGATGTCGGCCTGTACGGCGTAGACGCCGTGAAGGTCAGCGAGGACACCCAGACAGGACAAACCGTAACCCTGGACAATATGGGCGACGGAATGGGCTTCAGCGTCACCGGCAAGGCAGGCATGGGCACCACCGCTACGGTCGTGCATGGCATGAAGGACAGAAGCGTAGGCGACGCGAGATACAGCGGAGTGCTGGATGTGTCCCTGGCCGCCACGGGCAGCAAGACGGATACCGCGGCGAACGGGACTGGCAAAGCAATGTTGACGCTGACGGTCGACGAAGAGATTGAAGTTCTCAACGTCGCTTCCAGCGCCAGCACCGCCGGCAAGGCTTCCGCCGCTGCTTATCGGAACACGCTCACCTTGGTGGGCGCCGATACTACCGGTAACACTCCCACCGCTATCACTTCCAACGTCAAAGTAATCGCGGTTACCGGCAGCGCGAGCGCGACGGTCAGTCTTGCCGCAAGCGCTAATGGCGTATTCGTCACGCAGTTCGCTGAGCTTGAACTGATCGACGCCGAGGGCAATTCCGGCGGCGTGACCTTCGATGCCAACATTCGTGACGCTGACGGCAATAGTGCCGACGTGTTGGATCAGGATCTGACAATGGCCGGCGGCAGCGGCAAGGACATGTTCACCGGCGGCGAAGGAGATGACAAGCTGATGGGCAACGGCGGCGCCGATACGCTGACCGGCGGCGCGGGTGTCGACATGCTGATTGGCGGTGCGGGCAACGACATGCTGATCGGCGGTACCGGAAACGACACCATCACGGGCGGCGCCGGGGGAGATATGCTGATGGGCGACGGTGGTGCGGACCAGTTCATTTTCGCCGGCGCGGCGGATTCGAACCTGGGATCCTACGACACCATCGCGGACTTTACCTCCACAGAGGACACGATCCGGCTTCCCAAGGCCTTGCGTGACAGCTTCCAAGGAGTGATCAAGGTTGGCAGCGGCACCAACGGCGCGGCTTCAGCCACGTGGGTCATCAACGCCAACGACGCCGCCACTGCCAATACCGCCAATTCCCTGGCGGCCTTCACCACGGCGAATGCGGACGGCTTCTTCGAGTCGCCGCAGACTGGTGACGGCTTTGGCACAGGCAGTGTCAACAAGCATTCCGTGGCGATAGTCGTCGAGTCTTACAACAGGGTGGCCACCGAAGCGGAACGCGGAGACGGCACAGCGAATCTCGATCTTGACGACGAGATCACCGGCAATGACGCGGTCGCGCTCTTCCGCACCTGGGTGCTCATCGACGTCAACGGCGACGGCGACTTCAACGCTGCCGACGACATGGCAATCGCGCTTACCGGCACCAGTGGCACTGCCGTCGGCATCGACACAGGCGATTTCCAGATGATCGCCACCTGATCCCATAAACCCGGCGGTTCGCCGCCCTTAACCAAAACCCCCGGCCTCGGCCGGGGGTTTTGCTTTTTTTGGGGAAAATCAATCAATTTCGAACTGATGTAACATTTGCGTAATTTTCAAGGAGGACGGACCCTGGGCGTCCTGTACGCTGTCATTCCTGGCCGATTCGATTTACTTCACGGTAAGTCTGACCGACGGCTATGGCGCCGGCGGTTCGAGGTCCGCATAGAGAATTCGTTCGACGCTGGTCAATCGGGTCTCCACGCGCGCCAGCCACTCGTTGGTGTCTCCCAACTCGGCGCTGATGGACTGGTCACCTGCGGTCATTTCGGCGCGGATCTCCTGGTCGCCTTTGACCATTTCAGCTCGAATCTCCTGGTGGCCCTCGGCCATCTCGGCGCGGATGGCCTGATGGCCGGCAACCATATCTGCGCGCAGATCCTGAATCTCGTCGTCCAAGCCCTGGATTCTGTTGTTCGACAACCAGATCTGGCCGTTCGCGGACAGCACCGCCACCACCAGAAAGATTGAAAGCGCGTTCTGCTTGAGGAATGCGTATGTGGTTTCCATTGCCTGTCTCCTTGAGTGTAATTTCATGGGGGCGGGAAGAAGCGCAGGATGGCAAGCGCCAGGGCCCCTACTCCGAGCATAGCTGCCAAAAGACTTCGGAATAGTCTGACCTCCATATTGGCCAAATCGACTTTTGTGGCCATCGAACTCTCCATCGACTTCATGTCGGACCGTAGCGATTCATCCGTCGACTTTAGCCCGGAACGGAGCGATTTCTCCATAGACTGCATATCGGAACGGAGCGATTTCTCCATAGACTGCATATCGGAACGGAGCGACTCCTCCATGGACTGCATATCGGAACGGAGCGATTCCTCCATGGACTGCATATCGGAACGGAGCGATTCCTCCATTGATTTCATTTCGGATCGGAGCGATTGTCCAAGTTCCGACAGATCTTCTTTCGTCGCCAGAGGCGCGACTACCTTTTGAAACTCGCCGACTACAGCTTCGGCTTCATTGCGGGTCATGCCGGAATGCTCCAGTCTGTGCGTTGCGGGAATGACTTCCTCGGCTTTCATCCTTCCTCTCCCTATATCACGAAATTGCGGATTGGGGAACGAAACGGCCGCCGAAACCCGGCGTAGCGGCGGCCTGGCTCGTCCCTGCCCCCTAACTTGTAGTACGGGAGTCTCCGCATTGCCCGGATTTGGACGAATATCGTGGTGATTGTGGGAGTGCGGGGCGCTTTTGGGTTCGATTTTGTGGAGTCCCAACTATTTTCCCCGTTTTCTTGGCATATCCGGCAAGCCGTGCCTAAATTGCTGTGTGGAAATTCCAACCTCAAGGAGACGGACGATGGAAACCACGATCAACTCTTTCCTCAAGCACAACGCGCTCCCGGCCGCCGCGCTGTCGGTCGTGATCTATCTGCAAACCGGCACGAGTGGCGATATTCAGGATGTGCGCGACGATATCCAAACCCTGCGCACCGAAATGAACGCCGAATTCCGAGCCATACGTGCCGAGATGGGCGAAGGCGACAAGTCCATTCGCGCTGAGTTGTCCAACACCAACGAGCGGCTGGCGCGAGTGGAGACCCGATTGACCAGCGTCGAACGAATTCTCTATGCGGACGTCGACCCGCCGGCGCCGTAGTTGATCCGTCGGCTCATTCCGTTCGACCCAACTTGATAGTATCGATACTCAAGACCATTCTGCTGGGCCGGGAAGGTATCGACTGGAAGCCCATGGACCGGTAGAACGCGGCGCGTTTCTCTGCGGCTTCCTGACCGCCGTCTTCAATCACGTCAAGCACAACTGCTTTCAGGCCGATTTGCCCGGATACCGCCGTTACCCGCTTGAGCGCATCGGAGAGCAGTAAATTTCCAAAACCCCTGCCCTGATGTCGCTGGTCAACGGCGATCATGGACAAGTACGCGGCTGGAATCGCGCCATGGGAAGGAGCGTTCCGGGTCAGGTTTGCCGGCAATTCGTCCGCCTCAAACTTATGGGCGTTCAGGGCGTAGTATCCGAGAAGGCGTGATCGTTCCCCGGCAACCAAAACCCATACCCGCGTGAAATCTCCAGCCTGCTGCTTTCTCGCGCTGCGTTTCAGGAAGTTGTCCAGCCGGGGAACGCCGCAGCAAAAGTCGCTTCGGTTGTGAACTTTCGGATTCAGCGGTTCGATAAATAGTTGTTTTTCGTCCGGTGGCGGAATTTCAGACGTCACTTGCCACCTTGGCGTCGTGCAGCGCGATGGCTTCCCGCAAGGCCGCAGTCGGGGCGGGAGGCGATTCGAGCATGGACAAGACCGTCTCCCTGTCCTTGGCCGAAAGCAACGTGCGCTCGTGATCGGCCAATGTGGCCTTGGCGCGTTCCAATGCAACGCTGGTCACGAAAGTCGTCTCGTCGACGCCAAGCAGCGCCGCGGCCTGCTGGATCTGCGCCTTGATCGACGGTTTGGTGCGTTGTTCCATCCGTGCGGACCTGGGCTCTTCGATGTCCGCCGCCAGATTCGTGAAATTCAACATGCCGTAATCTCCTTCTGCCGAATAATGTACGGCAAATTGCCGGACAATTCAAACGCCCTTGCCTAGTTCTCCCGTATCCAGACGAAATGATCGACTTGATCCTCCGGTTCCACATCCTGCGGCAGGAATGTCAGCAGGCCGTAGCCGTCGGTCAGACTTACCGTGAAGTAAATCGAATCGCTCAGGAATGACAGCGTGCAGGATGCCCAGAATCCGTCCTCCCGCTCCTCAATGAGGCAGGCGCCGTCAACCGGCGTCTTGACGCCGTCTTCGTGTATGATCGCGCCATAAGCCTGAATGAATCGCTCCCCCTGCACGAAGTCGAGTTCCAGCCCCATTTGTTCGACGTTGATTTCCTCGCCGATGCTGAAGTCGATGGACTGCGCGGTGACTGCTGCGGAAAACAGCAGCGAGATCAAGGATTGCAAGTCATGGGCTCCTGATCGGACAACCACCCCGATTCCACCGTATCCAAAACTATTTTTCCCGATTTCTTGGCGTCGCCGCCAATCTGTGCCTAAATTTCAGTGTGGAAATTCCAACCTCAAGGAGACGGACGATGGAAACCACATTCACATTCCTCAAGCAGAACGGCCTCATGGCCGCCGCGCTGCCGGTTCTGCTGTATCTGCAATTTGATACACGCGGCGAAATCCGGGATCTGCGCGCCGATATGGTGGCCGGCCACCAGGCAATTCGGGCCGAGATGGCGGCGGACCATCAACACATTCGCGCCGAGATGGCCGAAGAGTTCGAGGCTGTGCGATCGGACTTATCCGATCTGCGCGAGCGGATGGCGCGGGTGGAAACCAGACTGGAAGGTATCGAAAACAGACTCTACATGGATACCGCCCGCCCACCCATGTAATCCCCGCGAGGCATTCCTTTCCGTTGCCGGTATACGCCCGGCTTCATGTGGGCTATGATCGTCCGCTCCCCGGAAATCGACGGGGCCACCGGCAAACGAACAAGAACGGCAATGGAGCGCGAGTTCGAGCAACCCATCTCGGAACGGATCATCGAACGATCGCTGCTCGACCTGCCCGAGCAGCGCGCCGGCTATAGCGACCGCACCGCCTGGCTGATGGCCGTGATGAGCCAACTTGCCTATTTCGAATTCGAGAATCGCCGCACGGCGGCCGATCTGGCGGCCGACCTGGCGAAGTTCGGTGGCGACGCAGGGAAAATCGAACGTTATCTGCTAAGCCGGATCGGCGGTCTTTTCAGCGGAGGGCCGGAAAGTCATCTGGAATTTCTCTCCCATATCCTCGGCATCGCGCGTTTCGATCTGGTCAAGGTGTTCGATGTCGGCGACACCCAGGCTTTTCTCGCCCGCCGCGGCAAGCGGGACGCCGCCGAGCGCGGCATGCTCGTGCTCGCCTTCCGCGGCACTGAAAAATCCCCGCGGGACTGGAAAACCGACCTGAGAGCCAGACTCGTTCCGGCGCGGGACGAACGCAAGCCGGGGCTGATCCACGAGGGCTTTCAGGAAAGCTACCATGCCGTGGAAGCCATGATCGAGGAAGAACTCGCGCACTTCCCCGGCGAACCGCTATATGTGACCGGGCATTCGCTCGGCGGCGCGCTGGCCGTGGTGGCGACGCGATTTCTCGACGCCGGCAATCTGGCGGCCTGTTACACCTTCGGCAGTCCGCGGGTCGGAGATCTCTCGCTGGCGAAGGAGTTCAAGACACCGATCTACCGCGTGGTCAACGCGGCCGACGCGGTGCCGCGGCTGCCCTTCGGCGAAGGCTACACGCTGTTCGTGCGGATCTTGCGGCGGGTGTTCTTCTTTCTTCCCCACCTGCCCGGGCTGCGGCGGTTGTACGGCTACATGGACCGCATCGCCGGCTATACGCATTACGGCGACGAGCGTTATCTGACGGCGGCGGAGCCGGGCGTCAACAATACCTATCCCGGCCTCGAACTGATCCGCAATCCCGGTTTCTTCCTGCGGCTCGAGCGTTTCGTCAGGCGCGTGAGCAACACCCGCGGCGGCGGCTTGATCGGCGACCACGCCATCGGCGTCTATCGGGCGAAATTGCGCGCGCGGGCGATCTCGCGAAATTACTCCGCGATCAAACGGCAATGACGCCTTCGGGATAAGGAGCCGCCCGCTCAAAATAATCAGAAACCGAAGCTGAAGCCGATCTCGAAGGTGGTGTCGCTGGTGTCGAAGAGGCCGATGTTGCTGTCCTGCCGCTGGTGGTAGAAATTGATCAACAGGTCGCCGGGAGCGCCGCCGAGAACCATGCCGCGCCGGTATTGCAACAACAGATAACCGCGGTTGACCCAGCGCGGCGTTCCGGCGTCGAGCACCGGGCTGTAGCCGGCGCCGTCTTCAAGGCGGGTGTGATTGATCACGGCGCGGAACAAGCCCCGGGGCAGCGGGTATTGCCAGTTGGCGGCGACTTGCCAGCCGCCGCGGTCGCCGCCGGGACGGTCGAACTTGATCGCCCGGCTATCCAGCAGCGCGGCTTCGATGCTGATATTGCCCAAGCCGGCGGTCTCGTCGCCGAGCGGGCAGGAGAAACCGCCGCCGAGGCGCGTGTCGAAAGCGTTCAGCCAACTCTGGTTATGGAAAAGCTGATATTGGGCCGAGGCGTCGAAAAACGGGCGGCAGGCGAATAGCGGTGAAATGCTGTATCGAACCCGCGCGTCGGCCGCGGTGAACAGCGCCGAGCCGCCGAAGGCGAGACTGCGCACCCCGCTGTCGATCTGCCAGCTGCGCGCGCGGCGCGAACGGATGAAATTGTAGCGGCCGTCGAGTTGCAGCAGATCGGCGCCGCGGTCGTCGCTGACGCGACCCTGGACTGCGGCGGTGAAGTCGTGCTGCCGGCCGGGAGCGAGCCGGCGGTGGCGCGCCGCCAATCCCAGATTGGCGTAAGGTCCGCTTATCGCTTCGAACTCTTGCCCCAGCGCGAGCAGCACATTCTCGCCGGCGATGGTCAGCGTGACCTGGCCCGGGTCGGGAGCGCCGTTGAGATTGCTGTCATAACCGAGCAGGAAGTCGCCGCGAAAGGAAGTGTCGCGAGTAAGCCCGCGCCATTCCTCTTGTCTGAGTTCGAGCGCCGGCCGCAGGTTGGCCGGCACGTCGGGACGCTGAAGGATCTGTTCGTTGAGCTCGATGGCCGAGAACAATTGGCCCTGGTGATAAAGCGCTT
>JANQSV010000008.1 GCA_028279115.1 Pseudomonadales bacterium | reverse complement strand
CAGCACCTGAGCGTCTTCGCGCACGGCAAGATGGGTGTGCAATTCGAGTTCACCGCCGATTTCGGGCAATCGCTCGAATGCGCTCAAGGGAATCCGGATTTCATAACCGACCCCGCCGGCCATGACGAGCACTTCCGCCGGCGACTTCTCCGCCAGTATGCCGCGAATGCGTCCGATCACCGCCGGAGTCTCCTGCGGCTGTATGAGCTTGCGGCTGTGATCCGAACCAGGCTGTCCCTGGTGTGGGCGTGGCAGATCGCAACGGCGAGCGCGTCGGCGGCGTCTTCGGCAATGTCGCCCTTGACTCCGAGCAGCACCTTGACCATATGTTGCACCTGTTCCTTGCCTGCCGCGCCGCTTCCCGCAACCGCCTGCTTGACCTTGCGCGCGGAATATTCCGCCACCGGCACGCCATGGGCCAGACAGGCGACGATGGCGCTGCCCCTGGCTTGTCCGAGCTTGAGCGCCGAAGCCGCGTTGCGGCCCATGAACACTTCCTCGACCGCCGCCTCATCCGGCGCGAACTCTTCCACCACGCGGCCGAGGCCCTCGAAGATTTCGCGCAGCCGCTCGGGCTGCTCCGGATGCGCCATCCGGATACAGCCATGGCCAACATGTTCGAGCCGATTCCCAAGCGAGCGAACCAACCCGTAGCCAGTCACCCGGGAGCCCGGATCGATGCCGATAATGATACTCACGCCTTCAGGTTATCGGCTGGCGCAAAAATAAAAAAAGTCATGCGGGCGGGGTTCGCGGCAATGCGACCCGGGACTACAGTTGATCCGCCACGTCAGGCGGCACATTGGCGTTCGACCAGACATTCTGCACATCGTCGAGGTCTTCCAAGTGCTCCAGCAGCTTCAGCAACCTGGCGGCGCCCTCGAGGTCAAGGTCGACTTCCGTAGATGGAAGCATGGTCATTTCGGCATTCCGGAATTCGAGCCCGGCGTTCCGGAACGCGTCTTGCGTGGCGCCAAACGATTCCAGGTTCGTATGCACTTCGATGCCGCCATCGTCGTTTACGACGACATCGTCGGCCCCGGCTTCGAGCGCCAGTTCCATGATGGCGTCTTCGTCGCCGCCGGGAGCGAAGGAAATCACTCCGGTGCGGCTGAAGAGATAGGCCACCGAGCCATTGGTTCCGAGCGAACCGCCGAACTTGCTGAATCCATGTCGCACCGCGGCGGCCGTGCGATTGCGGTTGTCCGTGAGGCAATCGAGATAAATGGCGACACCGCCGGGGCCATAACCTTCATAGGTCAATTCTTCGACGTCATCGCCGGCGCTCGGATTGGCGCCGCGGTCTATGGCGCGGTCGATGGTGTCGCGCGGCATGTTGGCGACAAGCGCCTTGTCCACGGCCGCCCGCAGTCGCGGATTATCCGCCGGGTTGCCGCCGCCGAGCCGGGCGGCAACGGTCAGTTCACGGATGATCTTGGTGAATATCTTGCCGCGCTTGGCGTCCTGCCCCGCCTTGCGATGCCTGATATTGGCCCATTTGCTGTGTCCCGCCATGCGCTCAATTCTGCAATTGCCGCGGCCGGATATGCAACTCGCGCAATTGCGCCGCCGAGACCTCTCCCGGCGCGGCGGTCAGCGGACAGGAAGCCGACTGGGTTTTCGGAAAGGCGATTACGTCGCGGATCGAGTCGGCGCCGCACAGGAGCATCGCCAGCCGGTCGAAGCCGAAGGCAATGCCGCCATGGGGCGGGCAGCCATAACGCAGAGCTGAAAGCAGGAAGCCGAACTTGCGTTCGGCTTCCTCCGGGCCGATGCCGAGCAGGTCGAAAACCGCCTGCTGTAAATCCGGCCGGGATATTCGAATCGAACCGCCGCCGAGCTCGACGCCGTTGAGCACCATGTCATAGGCGCGCGAGAGGGCGCCAAGAGGATTCGCGCGCAGTTCGTCCGCGCTGCAGGAAGGCGCGGTAAACGGATGGTGCAAGGGCGTCAGACTGCCGTCGGCCGCGGTCTCGAACATCGGAAAATCCACCACCCACAAGGGCGCCCAGCCAGCTTCGACGAGTTCCAGGTCCCCGGCCACTTTCAGCCGCAAGGCGCCGAGCGATTCGTTCACGGTGGCGACCTTGTCGGCGCCGAAGAAGATGATGTCGCCGGCTGCCGCACCGGTCGCGGCAAGCAGGCCGCTTATGGTGTCGTCGTCCATGAACTTGACGATGGGAGACTGCAGACCCTCCCGGCCGAGAGCGGGATCGGCGACCTTGATCCAGGCCAGTCCGCCGGCGCCGCGCTTGCGCACGAAATCGGTGTAATCGTCGATCTGCTTGCGGCTGAGCCGGTCCCCGCCGGGCACGCGCAAGGCCGCCACCCTGCAATCTTCCCGCGAGGCGGGATCGCGGAACACCTTGAAGTCGACGTTGCGCATCAGTTCCGCGATATCGACCAGTTCCAACCCGACGCGCAAATCGGGCTTGTCGCTGCCGTAACGGCGCAGGGCCTCGGCGTGACTGATGCGCGGGAACGGCTCGAGTTGGATATCCATGGTCTCGGCGAGGACGTGCCGGATCAGCGCCTCCATCGAATCCATGACTTGTTCTTCCTCGACAAAGGACATTTCCACGTCGATCTGGGTGAACTCGGGCTGGCGGTCGGCGCGCAGATCCTCGTCGCGGAAGCAGCGGGCGATCTGGTAATAGCGGTCCATGCCCGAAACCATGAGAATCTGCTTGAACAACTGCGGCGACTGGGGCAAGGCGAAAAACTGGTTCGGATGCGTTCTGCTCGGCACCAGGTAGTCCCGCGCGCCTTCCGGCGTGGCCCGGGTCAACAGCGGCGTTTCGATTTCGAGAAATCCCCGGCCATCGAGAAACTCGCGCACGACGCGGGCGAGACGCGAGCGAAAACGCATGCGCCCGGCCATCTCGGGCCGGCGCAAATCGATGTAGCGGTAATGCAGACGGATGTCTTCGCCGACCTCAACGTATTCGTCCACCGGGATCGGAACCGACTCCGAGCGGTTCAGGATTTCCAGTTCCTTGCCCAGCACTTCCACCTTGCCGGTGGCCATTTCCGGATTTTCGGTCCCAGCGGGCCGGGGACGCACCTTGCCCGAGATCCGGATGACGAATTCGTTGCGCACCTGTTCGGCGATGGCGAAGCTCTCCGGCGTATCCGGATCGAACACCACCTGGGCAATGCCCTCGCGGTCCCTGGTATCGAGGAAGATGACGCCGCCATGATCCCGGCGCCGATGCACCCAGCCGCAAAGCGAGACCTCCTCCCCGACCAGGGATTCGTTCATTTCACCACAATAATGACTGCGCATGGCTTTCCCCGTTCGGCGAGCACGTGCGAAAAGCCGCGCATTATATCGTCAATGATGGATTCTGCGACAAAATGGCAGGATTGCCATTTTGGGCGGCGCGCGGCGCCGCACCGCTTCCGCTTATTGCCGGGGGTTTGATGAAGTGGTATAGTTGTCGGTTGGGCATATTGTTGATTTTATTGATCCTTTGGCCCTCCGGGTTCTTGAGTGAACCATTCGGCAAAGATTACGAACGATGGCGGTCGTCTGAACAGAGAATGGAACCGCATCGTTTTTTGCGCGGACACGCTTGATCATACGGCGTAGTCCGGATTGCGGAAGACAAGTACGGGAATTCCGATTCGGCCGGCCATGACGCCCGAGGGCGGCGGCCCCGAAGTGACAACAAGCTGAAAGATTGTTGCACGCTACAATACATTGTGATCGGGTGCCGGTATCGTACCGGGCTTCTTATTTGAGGTTTCGGGCGCGGAAGCGGTCATTGACGCGCTCCGCCGCGCACCGGTATTGTCGGACATCGAGTCAATCGCCAGCCTGACGCCGGCAGGGACCAAACGCCCTTGCATGCGACTTGACGGAAACCGGCCCGCTCTGGCATTCCCATGCTTGCTTCTGCGTTTACCCATGAGGAAACAAACGCATGAAACGCATTTTGGTAAATGCGGCCCAGCATGAGGAATTGCGGGTTGCGCTGGTCGACGGCCAGCGACTCTACGATCTCGACATAGAATTCCCCAGCAAGGCGCGCAAGAAGGCAAACATATACAAAGGCCTGATCACCCGGGTCGAACCCAGCCTCGAAGCCGCTTTCGTCGACTTCGGCGCGAGCCGGCACGGATTTCTGCCCTGGAAGGAAATTTCCGATCAATATCGCGACGCCGCCGGGAACAGCGGCAGCCCGATCAAGGAAGGCGCCGAAGTTGTCGTGCAGGTCGAAAAGGAGGAGCGCGGCAACAAGGGCGCGGCTCTGACCACTTTTGTCAGCCTGGCGGGACGCTATCTGGTGCTGATGCCGAACAATCCCAAGTTGGGAGGCATCTCGCGCCGCATCGAAGGCGGCGAACGCTCGGAAGTGAAGGAATCGCTGCGCGCGCTGGACATCCCCGACAACATGGGATTGATCGTGCGCACGGCCGGCGTCGGCAAGGAGACCCAGGAACTGCAATTGGACCTGGACTATCTGACGAACCTGTGGCGGGCGATCCAGGTCGTCGCCGGGAAGAAAAAGGCGCCCTTTCTGATTCACGAGGAAAGCAATGTTGTCCTGCGCACGATTCGCGACTATCTGCGCAAGGAAATCGGCGAAGTACTGTTCGATACCAATGAAACTTATGAAGAAGCGATGCAGTTCGTGCGCCAGGTGATGCCGCAATACGAAAGCCGCATCAAATTGTACGAAGAGAAACTGCCCCTGTTCAATCGCTTCCAGATCGAGAACCAGATCGAAAGCGCTTTCGGCCGCGATGTGAAACTGCCCTCGGGCGGCACGATGTCGATCGATCCGACCGAAGCCCTGGTCGCGATCGACATCAATTCGGCCCGCGCCACCCGCGGCGCCGATATCGAGGAAACCGCGCTGACCACCAATCTCGAAGCGGCCGATGAAATCGCCAGGCAATTGCGGTTGCGGGATATCGGCGGCCTGATTGTAATCGATTTCATCGACATGAGCTCGAACCAGCATCAACGCCTGGTGGAGAATCGCATACGGGAAGCACTCGAGGCCGACCGCGCGCGCGTGCAACTCAGTCGGATATCCCGCTTTGGCCTGCTCGAGATGTCCCGGCAGCGGCTGCGCGCTTCACTCGACGAGACCAGCAGCATCGTTTGTCCGCGCTGCAGCGGGCAAGGCCGGGTGAGGGATGTCAAATCGCTCGCGCTGTCGATCATGCGTATCATGCGGGAGGAGGCAAGCAAGGACAGGAATCGCGAAGTCCGCGTCGCGGCGCCGCTCGAAGTCGCCGCCTACCTGCTTAACGACAAGCGCGATGAAATCGCCGATATCGAAGAAGAGAGCGGCTCCAGCCTCGTAGTCGTTCCCGCGGTCGAACTGGTAACGCCGCACCACCGGATAGGCGGGATCAATCGCAAGGGCGAAGAATATGAAATCGACAGCACCGAAACGTCCGCCGGCGAAGTGGAAGTCGATACCGCCCACCGGCAGCCGCCGGCCGTAAGCCGAGGCGCCGTTGCGGACGCGCGCCCGCAACGGCCGGCTACCGGCCCGGTCGCCTTCCTCAACAATGCAATCCGCAATCTGTTCGGTGGCGAAACGGCAACCGCCGCCAAGTCTTCCGAAGCTGCAACCGAAGCCCGCCCGCCGCGGGAAAAATCAGGCCGCGCGGCGCCCAAGCGCGAACGAAAGTCCGAAAGCCGCTCCAAGAGCGAAAAACGCGCCAGGACGGAAAGCGGCAAGCAGGAGCAAGCTCCGCGCAAGGATTCCACCGGCCGCTCCCGTGGTGGCAAGACTCGCAAACAGACCGCGCAAACCGCGAAGGCCTCGGAATCCCCGGCTGCCGAAACCCGTCAGGCCGAAAAATCGGCAAACGGAGAATCCGCCGGAGAACGGCAGACGGCGCAAGGCAAAGCCAGGCGCCGGCCTGCCGCGAAGCGGCCCCGCAGC
>JANQSV010000413.1 GCA_028279115.1 Pseudomonadales bacterium | reverse complement strand
GCGCCGTCGCCGGACTTGCCGCGGTGATTTCCTACTGGATGTGAATTCACGAAATCGTATCCGGATATCTTTACACCCCATCACCGGATGTTAGACTGATTGCCCTGTTTTCATTCAGAGGAAGTCCAGGTGAAAAAACTGATCGCAGCGATTCTGATTTGCGCCTTCGCGCCTTTCGCATACGCCGACAACGATGAAGCGACCGAGGTCATAGCCGATGTGCTGATGAATCTCAATCATTTCCCGTCGGACGACGACAAGGCCGCATTGCAGGCGCTTATCGACGACGACAGCGTTGGGCCCGCCTTCAAGGCGGTAGCGAACGCGGTCATGGGGATTGAGCATTCGGCGAGCGAAGACGGCAAGGCCGCGATGGCGCAAGTGCTGGAGGCCGAGCATGCGGATGCCCGCGCCAAGTCCCTGGCGCAAGTCGTGATGGATCTGAACCACGGCGCCAGCGACGAAGCCAAGGCGGCTGTCCAAGCATTGCTGTAACTTATACAGTCTGGGCCAAGCCCGGGGGCGGCCAGAGACCTCGATTTGGTCTGTGCGTGCCGTCCTTGGCGCGACGCGGAGGCTTCGATGGCCACCAGTCTCGACAGTCCAGCCGCCAAGCACAGCTTGGCGTCGTTCGGCCTGTGCGCGAAGCTGGGCTTCGTAAACGCTTGTCCTCACCCCTTGTTGAGCCGTTCGGCCAACGAAAAGCGTTGCTTTTCGTTGGCTGCGCCGACCGGGCTTCACCCGTTGGCCGCTTTCAGGCCGCGCTTGTCCGTATAGAATTTGCGGATTTCGGTCATGTCATGCTCCAGATTTCCACTGGGTTGATAGAAATCCGCGAAGCCCGCTTCCTTTTTTCCCGCATCGACGTAGCCAAGCAGAATCGGCACACCCGCGTTGCTGGCGATGTGGTAGAACCCGGTCTTCCAGTGATCGACTTTGCTGCGTGTGCCTTCCGGCGGCACGAGCACGATCAGTTCGTCGTTCCGTTCGTATTGCCGCACGGTCTCCCGCACCACGTTGTGGGGCCGGTTGCGGTCGATAGGGATGCCTCCCAGCCATTTCATCAATCCGGCGAAAGGGAAGGGGAACAAGGTGTGCTTGCCCATCCAGTAAACGCGCAATTTCAATTTCAGCGCCGCCATGATCATCAGCGGAAAGTCCCAATTGCTCGTATGCGGCGCGCCGATCAGCACGCAACGCTGGCGGTCGAGTTCGCGGCCGCGGATTTTCCAGCCGGTCAGCGTCAGCGCCAGAATCGAAAACCAGCGCAGCAGCGGCGTGATAAGCGGAGTGGAGAAAACCGTCATGCGCATGGACTGTCCCTGCATTCCGGGCTTCCTACCACTCCCGGAAGTAATCAGCCGGATTTTCCGGCCGCAAGGTCTTGAGATTGCCGGCGGCCGCGCCCAGATAGAGAAACCCGATTATCTTCTCGTTCGTGGCGAGTCCCAGGCCCTCCATCACGCACCGGTCGTAAGCCATGGCGCCCGTCCGCCACATCGCTCCGACGCCTTGGGCGTGCGCCGCATTCAGCATATTCTGCGCGGCGGCCCCCGCGGACAGATCCTGCTCTATCACCGGCACTTTGGGATGTTCCACATGACTGGCGATCACGACGATGATCATCGGCGCCCGCAAGGTCTTGGCCCGCAGCCGGTCTTGCTCCGCGGGCGCCATATCCGGGTTGGAAGCGAGCGCGGCCTCGACAAACAACCCGCCGAGCCTTTCGCGCGACTCGCCGCGAACGATCAGAAACCGCCACGGCCGCAACCTGGCATGATCGGCGGCCCGCAAGGCGGCGCGGCAGATATTCTCAAGTTGCTCCGCCGCGGGTTCCGGCTCCCCCAGGCGGGGAACCGAATTGCGGGTCAGAAGTGCTTCGAGGGCGTTCATTGCCCGGAAGCATAATGCATTGACAGCAATCGCGAAACCGGGTCTGCACAGCGTGAGTCGCCGTCTGGCGGGCCGTGTGCGGCGGGCGTGCGAGACAGGATGTCGAGCCCGAAGCCTATATGAGTGGAGGCAAGCGTTTATGAAGCGCAGCTTCATGCGCAGCCGGAACGACACCAAGCTATGCTTGGCGGCTGGACCGTATTTACGGCGTCCGCCGCACACGGCCCGCCAGATGGTGACGGATCGAAGCCACTACTACGGCATCGGTGCTATAATTCGCAGCATCTTGCGATTGGGCGCGATTGGGACAGAGCATGAATTCCCAGGCACAAATGATCGCCGTCAGTAGTGGCGAGCCGATCTATCGCGAGGAAAAATCCCGTTATTTCGGCACGGTCACGCGCAAGAAACCGCGGCTGGCCTTCTCGTTCTATTCCCCGGACGGCAATGAGATCGCCATGCCCATCGCGAGCATGTCGGCCTATCTCAAGCGCGAATTCCCCGATGTCGAAGTCCTGCTCGAACCGATCCTGATCCTGCGCGACGCCGAACGCTATTCGCCGGCGAATTACGCCCGCATGATCGAGTCGCTCGATGCCGATCTGATCGCCTTTTCCGTCATGAGTCCGCACTGGTATCCGATGGAGCCTTACTTCGCGGAACTCAAGCGCCTGATGCCTGCGCTGCCGATCCTGATCGGCGGCTACCAGGCCATGCTGTCCCAGGAAGAGACCATCGCCAATCCGCATGTCGATTACATCTGCGTCGGCGACGGCGAATACGCCATCGGCAACATGGTGCGGCATCTGCGCGGAGAACCCGGTCCCGCCGACGGCATGTGGGAAAAACTGATCGACGGCGATATCTTCCGCACCGAGCCGCACCAGAACGGCGATCTTGCCGCGCTGCCTTTCCCGGATTACGAAATCTTCTCCCGCGACGGCAGCTTCGAAGGTGTAAATTCCTCGATTTTCGGGCCGAAAGGCAAGCTCGTGCTGCCGGTCATGACCGGCCGCGGTTGTCCGTATCGTTGCACCTATTGCTGCAATACGCCGCTCCTCGAAAGCTGGAAAAGCAAGAAGACCTTCCTGCGCAAGTACGAGCCCGAAGCCATGGTGGCCGAACTCGAACGCCTGCGCGAGACGTACAACGTCGGCTATTTCGAATTCTGGGACGAGTTGTTCCTGTCCAATCTGAAATTCGTGCGCGCCTTCTTCGAGATCTACAAGGAGCGCATACGCCTGCCGTTCTCGATCAATTCGCGAGTCGAAGTGATGAACGAGGATTTTTGCCGCACGGCGGCGGAAGCCGGCTGTCACACGATCTGGTTCGGCATCGAAAGCGGAGACGAGGAATTTCGCTCGCGCATGCTCGGTCGCAAGATGACGAATCAGCAGGTCATCGACGCCGCCGACAATTGCAGGAAGGCGGGAATTTTCCGCCTCACCTTCAACATCGTCGGCGCGCCGCTTGAGACCGCCGAGGGCATGCGCAAGACGCTCGAACTCAACAAACGCATCGCGCCGGAATTCTTCTTTTTCTTCCCCTATATCCCGCTGCGCGGAACGCCGCTCTACAAGATCGCCGAGCGGGAAGGCCTGCTGATCAAGCACAAGAAGAACCTGCATTACCTGTCGGCGGTGAACGACCGCAAGTTCACCTTGAACATGAAGGAGCGCCCGGAACTGCTCACGCAGGACGAGTACAACGAGATCTGCATGGAAATGCTCGCCTTCCAGGAAGCCAACAATCGCCTGAGTTATACCGAAGGCAACGCCATGGAAGAGCCGGCCGAGGTGCAGGACAAGAGCTTCCAGTTCGTCGAAGACGCGCCACCTCCCGTGGAGCCAGCGCCCGCGGCCGAACAAAAGAAATCGCTTTTCTCCGAAGTCCGCGGCTTCTTCAGCCGCTAAGCCGTCTTTTCCTGCAGCCGCAATTCCGCGTTGACCGCGCGGTTGAAGGTTGCCAGCGAGATCAACCCCATCAGCAGATTGCCGGCAACGGCGCCGCCGAAAAATCCCCAGAGCCCGAAATATACGCTGCCGAGCCACGCCAGCGGCACATAGAACACGAAGAAACGGGCGATGCTCAGCCACAGCGCGCTCATGGGCTGGTGCAAGGCGTTGAGCGAGGAGTTGGTCAGGATGATGACGCCTTGCATGCCATAGCCCAGCGGCAGGATCCACAGAAACAGCCTGATCGTCGAGATTACTTCCGGATCGTCGGAAAAGACCTCGGCGATGACGGGGGCCAGCAGCGCCAATACGCCATAGATCAGCAATTGCCAGACGAGCACGAAACGGATCGCGATTCGATAAGCCTCGGCGACCCGGCTGACATGGCCGGCGCCGTAGTTCTGACTGATCAGCGGCGGCAGCGAGGTGGACATGGCGAGCACGAGCAAGGTGGCGATGGGTTCGATGCGCCCGCCGACGCCGAACGCCGCCACAGCGCTGTTGCCGAATCCGGCCGCGATGGCGGTCATGACGCCTGCCGCAAGCGGGGTCATCATGTTCGCCCCCGCCGCCGGAATGCCGATGCGCAACATTTCCCGGCCCGAAGTCGCCATGACTTCGGCCGAAGGAAACTTTCTGCTTATCATTTCCTGTTTGAAAATCAGCAGGCGGTAAAGATAGGCGAACGCCATCGCCCAGGAGATCACCGTCGCCCAGGCTGCGCCCTGGATGCCGAGGGCGGGAAAAGGGCCGAGCCCGAATATCAGCAGCGGGTCGAGCACGGCGTTGGAAAAGCCCGCGAAGGCCATCAACATGCTTGGGGTCTTCGTGTTGCCGCCCGCGCGCAAGATGGCGTTGCCGGTCATCATGCATACGATCAGCAGGCTGCCCGGCAGCCAGACCACCATGAATTCGCGTATCAAGACGAGCATATCATCGCCCGCGCCAAGCAAATGAAATATCTCATCCAGGAAAATCCAGCACACGACGACCAGCAAGCTTCCCATGCTCAGCGAGATGTAGTTGATCACCGTGGCCGCTTCCTTGGCGCGCTCGATTTCGCCGCGGCCCAGGTATTTCGCCACCACGGCGGAAGCGCCGATGCCGAGGCCGATGGCCATGCTCAAGACCGTGAAGGCCACGGGAAAGGTGAAACTGACGGCGGTCAGCGGGTCGGTGCCGAGGAAACTGATGAACAGCGTGTCCACGATGTTGAAGGTGAACATCATCAACATGCCGATGATCATCGGTGTGGTCATGCGGATGAGGGATTCGCGAACGGAACCTTCCGCCAGCTTGTGGTGGTTGCTTTGGGCCACGTGATCTTCCTGGATAGCCGCCCGGAAATATATCCTATCGCCGGGCCGGATGCGTGTCGATTCCGGCGCGTAATTG
>JANQSV010000409.1 GCA_028279115.1 Pseudomonadales bacterium | reverse complement strand
AGTTCCTCATTGAGCGTGACCCGCGCGGCGGATCATCCCAATATCAGGCCGATGATCGATTTTTTCCATTTCTGGTCCGGGCTTGGCAAGCTTGAAGATCTGGAATTGCTCGAGCCGGGCGAGCTGGCCCATTGTCACTTCCAGGATCTGCTCGATGCGCCCAGAGAACTGACCGACAACAGTTATCGGGTCATTCCGGGTGACGGCATAGCTCCGCTCAATGCCATCATTCGCAAACTCGCCGAAAAGGAATACAACGGAGCGCTTTCGGTGGAATTGTTTCGGCGGGAGATCGTAAACGGCGATCCTTTCGAAGTGGCCACGGAAATCAAGCGAAAAGCCGAAGTGGTAATGAGCGAGGCCCAGGTTTTGTGAACCGCAATCGACTGGCCAACGAGATTCTGCGACTCCGCTTCGCTTCGCGCAGAATGACGGTGGGGGACGCGCATGCCGGCCCGCTTCGGATACTCAGCTCTCGATCTTGCCGCTGATGATCATTTCGCACATTCGCTGCAGGACGAAGGCTTTTTGCAGGAAGCCGGCGAAGCGTTCGTCGCGGGTGTGGCCGTGGTAGTAGCGATAGTAGATTTGCTGGCCCACGACGAGTAACCGAAACAGCGCGAAACAGAAATAGAAGGGGAAATTGTCGACCGCGATTCCGGTGCGTTCCTGGAAGCGGCTGACGATTTCGGCCCGGTTCGGGGCGCCCGGCACGTCGGAAGGCATCGTACGCGCTTCGCGGTACCAGTCCGGGTCGCTGGTCTGCACCCAGTAGCCCAGGGTATAGGCAAGGTCCATCACCGGATCGCCCACGGTCGCCATCTCCCAGTCGAGGACGCCGATCATCTTGAGCGGGTCGTCGAGCGAAAAAATCACGTTGTCGAGCTTGTAGTCGTTGTGAATGACGCTGGCGCGGCCGCTGTCGGGCGGCAGGTGGTCGCCCAGCCACTTGATGACCGCGTCGCAATCGACGGTGTCCCCGGTGACGGCGTTTTCCCAGCGCTTGATCCAGCCTTCGACCTGGCGCCGCGCATAACCCGCGGGACGGCCGAAGTTTTCCAGGCCCGCCTCGCCCAGATTCACCGAATGCAGATCGCCGAGCACGTCGAAGAAGTTGAACAGTTGCCGGCGAGTCCGATCCGGGCTCAGGTTCAATCCCGGCGGATATTCGCGGCGGATTACCAGGCCGCGGATATAGTTCATCAGGTAGAAATCGCAGCCGATGATGTCGTGGTCGTCACAGAAGTGCAGAGGAACCGGGCCGTAGGGAAACACGTCTTTCAGCGCCGAGAGAATGCGGAACTCCCGCGACATGTCGTGAGCCGATTTCACCTTGCTGCCGAATGGCGGCCTGCGCAGCACCCATTGCCCGCCACCGCTTTCCAGCAGATAAGTGAGATTGGAATGGCCGCCCGGGAACTGTTTTACTTCAAGTTCGCCGGCGGCCGCGCCGAGCACCGGGCGCAGATGATCCCGCAGCCGCTCCAGCGGCAATTCTTCTCCAGGCCTTATGCGGCCCGCCTTGTCTTCGAGATCGGCTCCGGTCATGGTGGTTTTCAGCGGCAAGCACTTAACGATAACTAATCATCGATTGCGTATCGGCCCGTTCGAGATGCGGCAGGCTGTTGAACTGCATCAGCGAGATTCTGCCATTGCCGTACTTGATCCGGGTAATCGAACTGTTTTGCACCATCCAGTTGGTGGCGATGGCTTCGGTGTCCGGATAACGCAATACCCGCTGCAAGGCCAGGGCGATGACGCCGCCGGATGTCGAAATCAGCACCCGGCTGCCGCGCACGTGACGCGACATGATGCGGTCGAGCGCCTGATGCACGCGCAACTGGAAATCGGGCCAGCGCTCGAAATTCGCATCGCCGTCCGCGGGCTTCAGATGACCGGCGATCCATTTGGCCGCGGCCGCCTCGAACAGGCGCTGAAACATCGTGCGGTCGCGCACCGGCCATTCAGGCGCGGGGTCGAATCCTTCGTCCCTGGCGAAATCGCGCAGGTAGGAACGGATCAGCGGGTCGCCATCGTATTCGTTCAGCGCGGCATCCTCATGCAGACTTTCCGGATCCTCCGGCACAAGATCGAGTAGTTCTTCAGCGGTTTCACGCTGCCGCCGCAGGCTGCCGCAATAGAGGCAATCGAAAGTCTCGCCAGTCTCGCGCCAATGCGCCGCCAGCTTGCGCACCTGCTCGCGCCCCAGCGAACTGAGTTTGTCGTAGGACGCCGCGCCGAAAGTCGCCTGACCGTGGCGAACCAGAATCAGCTCGCTCATTCGGCGGCTTGCAGGCGGGCGAATCGGCCGGTGTGGAAATCGGCGTCGCCGAAAAGCAATTCGAGTCCGGTGACCTGGCGAAACAGGTGCGAGACGTCGAGTTCATCGGTCATGCCGATGCCGCCGTGAATCTGCACGGCTTCCTGGCCGACCCTGCGGATCGCCTTGCCGACCCGGCTCTTGGCGGCGCTGACCGCAGCGGCCTTTTCCGCCGCGGATTCGTCCGAATCGAGTTGCATCGCCGCCATCACCGTGATCGAGCGCGCGAGCTGGCATTCCATGAACATGTCCGCCATGCGATGCTGCAGCGCTTGGAAACTTCCGATATGTACGCCGAACTGCTTGCGGGTCTTGCTGTATTCCACCGTTTTCCGCAGCAATGCGTCGAGCGCCCCCACCGCCTGGGCGCATACCGCGACGGTGGCGTGATCGACCACTTGCTCAAGCGCCGTCAGCACGCCGCCCGCCTCGCCGAGCCGGGCCGAAGCGGGTAATTCCACTTCGCTGAAAGTGATCTTCGCCGCCTGGCCGCCATCGAGAATGGCGTAGGCTTGCACATGAACGCCAACCGCCTCCCGGTCGACGAGAAACGCGCTGATCCCCCCGGAGTCGGTGGCGCCGCCGCTTTCGCGGGCGGTTACGAGCAACTTGTCCGCATTGGGACCGTTCAGCACGTTGACCTTGGTTCCGTCGAGAACGAAGTTGCCGCCATCGCTTCTCGCGCCAAGGCGGACATTGGCAAGGTTGTAGCGCGAACCGGATTCCGCCCAGGCCAGCGCGAGTTGCAGGTTCCCCGCCATCAGCGATGGCAGAAATTCGGCTTTCTGTTCTTCGCTGCCGAGCGCGGCCAGCAGCCTGCCCGCGAGCACGGCTGAAGCCAGGTACGGCTCGACCAGCATGGCCTTGCCGAACTCTTCCATCATTACCATCAGGTCCACGGCCGAGTCGCCGAAACCGCCGTCGGCTTCATTGAACGGCACCGTGAGCCAGCCGAGTTCGCCGAACAATTTCCAGTTCTCGTCGCTGTAACCGGTTTCACTGGCGGCGATCCGGTTGCGGGAATCGAAATCGTATTGCTGTTGCACGAATTTGCCGACGCTTTCCCTGAGCATCTGCTGTTCTTCGGAATAGGAAAAATCCACCTTCTGACCTCTATTGAAAGCTCTATTGAAAGCTCTATTGAAACCTTGAGGGGCGACTACAGACCGAGCACGGCCTTGCAGATTATGTTGCGCTGGATTTCGTTGGAGCCGCCGAAAATCGACAACTTGCGATTGTTGAGATAGACCAGGCCCTGCCCGGCCGGAACGCCCGGCTCCAACGGGGCGCCCTGGAATCCTTCGTCGAACTGCTCGGGCAGATACGGCAGGCTGTGGTATGCCGCGAGTTCGACGAACATCTCGTCGATGCGCTGGGCGAGTTCGGTGCCGACGACTTTCAGGATTGATGATTCTGGACCGGGCGACTTGCCCACGCTCAGTGAAGCCAGGGTGCGCAATTCGGTGTATTCAAGCGCCTTCAGTTCGATTTCCAGTTCTGCGAACCGGTGGCTGAAGACCGGATCGTCGAGCATGCTGCCGCCGTAGCCGTCGTCGAGGCTCGCCGCGGCCCTGCGCAAGGCGCGCAGGCGGCGGGTGCTGCGCGGCACCAAGGCGATATTGGTGCGTTCGTGGGTGAGCAACACCTTCGCATAGGTCCAACCCTTGTTCTCCTCGCCGATCAGATTGGCCGCCGGGACGCGCACATCGTCGAAAAAGATTTCGTTGACTTCGACATGGCCGTCCATGAGCACGATGGGCCTGTGGGAGACGCCGGGCGATTTCATGTCGATCAGAAGGAAGCTGATGCCTTCCTGTTTCTTTACCGTGGTGTCGGTGCGCACGAGGCAGAAAATCCAGTCGGCGTATTGTCCGTAGGTATTCCAGGTCTTGCCGCCGTTGACGATATAGTCGTCGCCGTCGCGCACCGCGGAAGTCTTGAGCGAGGCGAGGTCGGAACCGGAATTGGGCTCGGAATAGCCCTGGCACCACCAGACGTTGCTTTGCAGGATGTCCGGCAGGAAACGCTGCTGCTGTTCCTCGCTGCCGTAGGCCATCAATACCGGCGCCACCATCTTCATGCCGAAAGGCACCGGCTCGGGCGCGCCGATCAGGCCCATTTCCATGGCGAAAATGTGTTTCTGCGTGGCGGTCCAGCCGGTGCCGCCGAACTCGATGGGCCAGTTGGGGGCGGCCCAGCCTTTTTCGTGGAGAATTTTCTGCCAGCGGACGATCTCGTCCTTGCTCAGCCGGATGCCGGCGTCGACTTTTTCGCGCATCCCGGCGGGAAATTCGTTTTGCAGGAATTCCCGCACTTCGTCCCGAAAGGCAATATCCTCGGGCGTAAAATCCGCATTCACTTCGACTCTCCCAAACCGGATTTTCCAGAGTCGGGTTGGCGCTCGGGACAGCCCCCGCACCCCCGCTCCGGGGGACAAGAGTATCACGAGCGCCGGCGCCTCGCGAGGCGCGGCTAGAGCAGGATGACGTTTTCCACGCGCCGGAAGCCGCGCCGCCAGATCAATAAGATGATCACCGCCATGGGCGTGAGCAGCCATGTCGTCACGTTGGAAAGATCCTGTTCGGCCAAGCCGCCGAAGTGAATGCCCGCGTATACTCCCATGCCAAGCACATGCGCCAGAATGTAGTAATTCACATAGGGCGCGCTGTATCGATCCAGCGGCCAGGGAGATTTCAGGAACAACCAGCGCAGCGATAAGGCGATGCCGAGCAGGTCGGTCGGCCAGTACAGCAGCAGATTGAAATTGCGATGCAGATCCTCGTGGCCGGACCAGAACCAGCTGCCAAGCATGAGACAGCCCAGCATGCCGCTGAATATGGAACCGATCAGAGTCGCCGCGCCGAGCACCTGGTATCCCGCAGGGGACAGCGTTCGCGGGGGATTGTGCGAGGAATCCATGAACCGGCTGTAGCGCCGTCTCCTGGTCGTGAATAACAGCCAGAGAGTGAGCGAGGCGAGAATGACCACAAAGACCATATAAGCGTTCCATTGCCGGGACGGCGGAGGAAACTCATCGACCAGCCGCGATTCGGCAAGCAAGGGCAATTGTTCGCCGCCGAGCGCCACGTCGCTGTCCATGCGCAATAGCTGCCGCCGGAGATTCAGCGGCAGAAACATGCTTTCCCACTCGCTCATCGCATGATCGATGTTGCTGTTCATGGCCAGGTCGAGCAACATCGCGACTGCCGAAATCGATTCGTAATGCGACTGGACCACCTGCCGGTAGGTTGTCGCGGTCATGCCCGTAAATTGGCCGCTCAATCTGCCGTCGAGCGCCTCGTCCAGATAATCCCGCAGGCGGGTCGTGCAATTGTCGTCGAAGTAATCGTAGTCGTAGACGAGATTTTCGGGTTCCAGATTCCACATCAGCCGTTGATACAGACGCGCTTTCTCGGCGTTGTTGAGGTTGATGCGATCCTCCCAGACCGACCTCTCCTCTTCCCGGTACAACGCGTAGGCCTGTTCGGTCGGAACCGTGAACAGCCGATAGTTCATTTCCCCGAGGAAGAAGCGAAAGCCGAATCTGAGCATGCCGCCGCCGGCGTCGAATCCGCCCCAGTTGAATAGCACATCGGCGCCGCTGACCTCATCGTGCACGCGCAATGCGCTATGACCGAAGTTGTCCCAGAGCCGGTCGCCGACGTCGACGGTTACCAGATAGAAATGCAGGCGGCCGAAATCTTCCGGTTCCGGGTACCGGCCCGGATCGCTCAAGGGCGGGACCTGGGCTTGCGCGACAGGCAGGAACAGCAGGGCAAGCAGGATGCACGCGGCCCGGAACGGGCGGCGCGCATGCCCCGGCCCCGCGGGCCGCGTCTGCCGCGATGCGGATGTCATGGATTCCTTCTTACAGTTCCCGCAGCCAGATGTTCCGGAAGGATACGACCTGTCCGTGGTCCTGCAAGCTCAACGGCATCTTGCCGGTGCAGTCCTGCATTTGCTCGCTGGGATAAGGCGCGCATCGCGTTTCGTAGACGGGTTCGGGCGTGAACGTGGCGCCGGCCAGCCGCACGTTGTTCTGCACCAGCACGCCATTGTGGAATACGGTCACATAGGCCGGCGAAACGAGTTCACCCTGTTCGAACACCGGCGCCGTGAAGACGATGTCGTAGCTTTGCCATTCGCCCGGCCGCCGCGCCGCGTTGACCAGCGGCGGCGATTGCAGGTAGACCGAGCCGGCCTGGCCGTTGGCATAAGTGGGGTTTTCCCAACTGTCGAGAATCTGCACTTCGAACAGCCCGTGCAGAAACACGCCGCTGTTGCCCCTGCTCTGGCCGCTGCCGCTGATGACGTCGGTCGGACGCCATTCCAGGTGCAACTGCATGCTGCCGAACGACTCCCGCGTGCGGATCGAGCCGACTCCGGGGGTGACCGTGGCCACGCCGTCGGCGATTTCCCAGCGCGCGGGCTCACCGTCCTCGATGCGCATCCATTGATCCAGGTTCGCGCCGTCGAACAGCACGATCGCATCCGACGGCGGAGCGCCGTTTGCCGGAGCGTTGACGAGTTCGGGTTCGGGCTCCCAGACGGCCCGGTCCTGGGCACTGACGGCGGCCGCGGTCAAGGCGGCGATTGCAAGTAACAGTTTCTTCATGTTGGAGTCTCGCGATCAACTGGTAAGGTTCATGTCATCGTCCCAGGTCGCGATAATATTGCGGCGGGACTGATCGACGCATTTGGCAAGCCATTCCGGTTCGTATTGCAGGCCGTGCCGCGCGAGCACCTCGGCCGGCACGCCATCCCAAACGTTGGCGACGTTGCCCCGGTAGCCGAGGTCCCGGAAGCCTTGCCCGGTCGTATAGTAGCCGGTCAGGGTCAGATCGCGCATCAGCGAGAAAAAGCGGATGCCCGGCTGCAATACCGGATCTTCCACATCGGGCCAGGCGATGCGGTCGCAGATTGCAAGCCGTTGGGGCTCGTTGACGTTGACGAAATCCGCGCCGAATTCGGCGACGGCGTAACTGTCGAGCCAGGCGATTCCGCCCCGTACGGGCAATTTCAGGGTCTCGCGGTCCTTGACGATGAATTCCACGAAATCCGGCAGGCCCACGTCAAGGGCGCCGCCGTTGGGATGATCCGAAGGCAATATGATGTCGCAAAGAACGGCTATCGTGACGAGTTCATGCTCACTGAAATAACTTTCGACGAACAGTTCCCGGTCGCGCTGCCGTTCCGCTTCGGTGCGGCCGTAGGAATATTCCCGCGGCAGTTCGGTCCAGTTCACCGGCGCGCCGGTAGCGCAGCCAGCGGTCGCGGCGCCCACGGCGAGCGGCGCCAGCAGTAATGATTTCAGGGTCTCGCGGCGGTTCATTTTCATGGCTTACAGGTTCCGCTGCTGCATCTGTTCGACGATGTAGTCACTGGTGCGCCAGGCAAGGGCGAGAATCGTCCAGGTCGGATTCTTGTCCGCCTGGGAAACGAAAGTGCCGGCGTCGGCGACGAAAACATTGCCGGCGTCGTGCAATTGCCCATAGCGGTTGGTGACGGAAGTGGCTGGATCGTCGCCCATGCGCGTCGTGCCGACCTCGTGGATGATCTCGCCCGGCCGGGTCAGGCCGTATTGGCGCTCGGGGCCGGGCTTGTCGCCGAGCAATATGCCTCCCGACGCTTCGAGCAATTCTTCCATGGTGTCCTGCATGTGGCGGGCCTGGTTGATTTCCTGTTCGGTCCAGCGATAGTCGAAGCGCAGCACCGGGATGCCCCATTCGTCGACCACGTCCGGGTCGAGTTCGCAGTAGTTGCTGAATTGTGGAACGCTTTCACCGCGGCAGGCGATGCTCAGGCGCGAGCCGTAGAAACGTCTTATATCATCGCGCAGTCCATTGCCGTAGCCGCCGACCCGCTCACCGAGAAACTCATTATATTGATTCGCGGCGAAACCGAAACCGTAGGACGGCATGCCCATGCCGCCGCCGATTTCGAGATGATAGCCGCGGGCGAAATCGAGGTTCGCGCCTTCGAGCCACCAGGGCGTGTAGACATGCATGCCGCCGACGCCGTCTTCGTTGTAGACGTCCCGGTCCATCAGTTCCGGCAGGAAGGCCGCCCGACTTGCGCCAGTAGAGTCGTGCAGATAGCGGCCCACGTGTCCGCTGCTGTTGCCGAGCCCTGAACCGTGCCGTGCGCTGATCGAGTTGAGCAGGATGCGCGCGGTGCTGCAGGCCGAGGCGGCGAGCACGATGCTGCGTCCGTTGATTCGCAATTCCCGCCGGTTGCCGCGGTCGATGCAGGACACGCCGGTGGCGCTGCCGTCGGGGCTCGTATCGACCTTGCGCACCATGGTGTTGGTATAGACGTCGATCCGTCCGCTCGCCACCGCCGGATAGATCAGCACCGTGCTGGACGAAAAATCGGCGTGCAGGGAACAGGCGCGGTCGCATTGCCGGCAATACACGCAAACGCCGCGTTCGTCGTTGATGCGCTTGGTCAGAATCGACTTGCGAGCGGGAAAGACGGGAACGCCGGCACTGCGCGCGCCGCGGATATAGTACAACTCGTGCAGGCGCGGCTTTGGCGGCGGCAGGAAGAAGCCGTCCGGGTCGTTCGGCAGCCCTTCGTTGGTGCCGAACACGCCGACCAGCTTGTCGACCTTGTCGTAATACGGCTTGACGTCTTCGTAGCCGATGGGCCAGTTGTCGCCGAGTCCGTCGATGTCGCGGCGCTTGAAATCCAGCGGTCCGAAACGCAGGGAAATGCGGCCCCAGTGATTGGTCCTGCCGCCGAGCATGCGCGCGCGCCACCACATGAAGTCGGTGCCTTCCGCCGTGGTGAAGGGTTCGCCGTCGAGTTCCCAGCCGCCGATGCAGGCATTGAAATCGCCGAAGGGGCGCAGTCTCGTGCTGGCGCCCCGGCGCGGCGACTCCCAAGGATAGCGGAACTGGGTGCGCTGGCGATCGTCGGCCGGATCGTACCAGGGGCCGGCCTCGACCAGCGCTACGCGCAACCCGGCCCGGGCCAGCCGCCAGGTCGCCATGCCGCCGCCGGCGCCGGAACCGACGACTATCGCGTCGTACTGTTCGTTGCTGCTCATGAACTTGCCGCTCGCTCAGTCCGATCTCTTTTCTCGCATGGTGTCGTCCGTGCTCACGAAAGGCCGTATCCGGGCCGATATTCCTTGTCCAGCATGGCGTTCGCCGCCTCGTCATTGGTGAAACGCATCGCCTCGCCGTCGTATTCGAGCACCTTGTGCGTGAAGGCCTGGCGTACGGCAATATTGCCGAGCAGCATCGTTTCGGTGAGGCGGCCGGCGTATTCGAAATTCGATGTGGTGACCTTCGAGCGATCCTTGATGGCGTCGATCCATTCCTGGTAGATGCCGTTCGAACGGGCCAGGGTCCGCGGCGGCGCGAGCGTTTCCAGATGGACCGATTCGGGAATCAGCACCGGATCGCGGCCGTAGACGCCATGCATCAGGGTCTTGCGTTCGCCGACGATGAGAACGCCGCCGTCGTTGCCCGCCATCTGCCTGCCGTTTTCGAGTTCGGCGGGACGCTCGGGCAGCAGACCGCCGTCGTACCAGGTCATCTTGACCGCGGGTCTCGCTGCCGTCGCCGCGAATTCGAAATGAATCTTCGTGGCGAGCGGAAAACTTTCGTACTCGTCGCCCCAGCGGGTCGAACTCGCGCTGACGCGTTGCGGCAGGTCGAGTCCCAGCGCCCAATAAGGGTGGTCGATGATATGCGCGCCCATGTCGCCGACGACGCCGGTGCCGAAATCGACCCAGCCGCGCCAGTTGAACGGATGATAGGTTTCGTGCAGGTAAGGGCGATTCGGCGCGGCGCCAAGCCAGAAATCCCAGTCGAGCGTTACGGGAATGGCGGCGCTGCCTTCCGGACGCGCGACGCCCTGGGGCCAGACCGGACGGTTGGTCCAGCAATGCACTTCGCGAATCTCGCCGAGTTCTCCCGAAGCCACCCATTCGTTGATCAGCCGCGCGCCTTCCTCGGCATGCCCCTGATTCCCCATCTGCGTAACCACATTGGTTTCCCGCGCGCGGCGAGCGAGGTAACGGGCCTCGGCGACGGTATGGCAGAGCGGCTTTTCGATGTACAGATGTTTGCCGAGGTCCATCGCCACGGAAGCGATCGGCGCGTGCATGTGATCCGGCGTGCTGATCACCACCGCGTCGATTTCCGGATTCTCGTCGAACATCTCCCGGTAATCGCGATAAGTCCTGGCCCGGTCCCGGAAAGGCGCGGCGAACTCTTCCGCCAGCGTGGACGCCAGCCGTTCGTCGTCAATCTCGCATAGCGCGTAGATGTTTTCGTGGGCGACATCGCGGATATTCGATCTGCCCCTGCCGCCGGCGCCGACCGCCGCGATATTGAGCCTGTCGCTCGGCGCGACGAATCCCTGGCCGCCAAGCACGTAGCGGGGCACGATCATGAAAGCCGGCGCCGCCGCCAGCAGGCTCCTGCGCTTGAGGTCGACAGCCTTCGACGCTTCCGGTTTCTTCGACTTCATGCCCTCTGCTCCCCTGACGAAATCCCGTCAATCCTAGCAAAGTTGCGTGAAGGAAAAACAGGTTCCATCGTTACTCTCACATGCTTGCCCAAATGCCGCAAGGCCCGTTCTATTGTTGCGACCTTGGTGGCGTGGTCCGGATTCAGCATTCGTCGTACCTCGGTTTCGGCAACATTCAATTGTCGGGCGAATTGGCGCTGGGACAGTCCCGAATCGCGAAACGATTCGTACAGGGCAGCCTTCAAGACAATCTGGATAGGAGGTAAGACCAAGGGGCCGTTTCGCCAGCCCATGTGGAACGGCGCCGGCAGGTCTTTGCCATTGCGCATGGTCGCGGTAATCAGCTCGCGAAGCATGTCGCGCGCTTCTGTGAGTGCTTCCTCCCTGGTTGCACCATCCGTCGCACCCCAGCCGAAGTCGGGAAACGTCACCAAATGACGGCCGTCTTCGTCTCGTTCAATTTTTGCCGGATAATTGAAGTCGCTATGATCCATCTCATGTAATCCCGACTCTTTTGATGCTATTGAGCGAAGATTAACTACGAACAATTTTGAGCGCAACAATGCATTGAATTTTACCGGTCGCGACATCCGCTGAATCAATCTTGCAGCATTAGTGATAGAAGGGATTCAGTGTTTCACAATGATTTTAGGAGAAGTTTACCGTTCAAACGGTCGCCAATGTTCTTCGCCGTAGATCATCCAGGCGTCTACCTTGCTGCCGTTCCAGCGATAGCAGAGATGTCTGGCTTGGGCAGGAATTCCCAGTACGTCCGGCCAGAAAATCGCAACAGCATCCCCTTCCGGGTAGCGCACGCTTGGGTATACGATGCCGTCACTCGCGTGATGTCGGCGTAATTCGCGAGCCAGGGACTGCGCAACTGCGTAATCGTCCGGGTCCAGAGTTAACTGGAATTCCAGTTTGTCGCGCAGATCATGGAGTTGCGCGTCAACCTGCAGAATCAATTCTTGATAGCTCATCAAGGCAGGTTCCTCAGCGGTGGCTTTCATGAATCGCTCAAAATGAAACACGGTTTCGGCCAGCGCTACCTCGAATCGATCCCCCGCATAGCAGACGCCATAACTGCCGTCACTGAATCGGCTTGGTCGCTCGGGCGAGAAATGACAGAACGGGGCCATGGTCCAAGCGGCTCCCGGCCCGGAAACCCGATGTTCATCGGGAATCAGTTTGGCGGAACCTGCACCATCGCGCACTCGCGAATCGGTCTTTGCTTCAGCCTCGCCAAGCAGTTGCCAGTCGTTCGGTTCGGCAATATCTCCGAATAGATCGGCCGGCGGATAATTCGATCTGACCAGACGACAGGCCCGCTTCCAGCGAACGCGGCTCAGCAGAGGAATTACCAACCTGCGCGCTCCACATCGAGATAAGCGCGAACAACGGACAGATCCGTAATAGATCCCGCGAGAAGTCGGTTCAAGGCTGGTGCCCCGCCGAATGCCTGGTTAGGTTTGCGCAGCCAGGCGTAGCCTCGCGCCGGATCGGGAAACAGGTAGCGCAGACTTTTGTGGATTCCCATCAGAATGGACAAACGTTCGCGCGTGTCGCGCGAAATCCTCGATGGCTCGATCTGTGAGGTGGTCCCACTTTTTTGGACAGTTCCCTAAGGTGTGCTCCAATGCCGAGAGGAGGCACGGGCATGGCCAGGAAGAGACGCCGTTTCACGGCGG
>JANQSV010000384.1 GCA_028279115.1 Pseudomonadales bacterium | reverse complement strand
TGCCAGTATACGCGGCCGATAGCCGGGAATTCAGGCGGGCCGGCGGTAAGGAACGCTGTCGTTGTTCGCCCGGGTAAAATCGATCGCTCGCCGACCGGCACCGGCCTGTCCGCGCTCCTCGCGGTGCTCCATGCCCGGGGAGAGATAGGGGGCGGTCAGACCTTGACGGGCCGCTCCGTCATCGACTCCGAATTCAGGGCTTGCGTGGAAGAGGAGCTGCGGCTCGGAGACAAGGCCGCCATTCGAGCTTCCGTCACGGGGCGGGCCTGGATTACCGGCCGGCGGCAATTGTTGCTGGATCCCGCGGATCCCTGGCCCGCCGGCTACCGTCTCAGCGACACCTGGCCGGCGCTTCATGCCGCTGGCCATGATGAAAACATATGATATATTTTTGCCCGGACAACGGGTCAATGGCCGGCGCGCGGCGCGCGGCGTCATGGGAGGGTGTTCAATGAAAATCGGAACTGGATGGCGGACGGCTGTCGCCGGGATGGGCTTGGCATTCCTGGCGGCGAACATCGGGCTCGCGCAAGACGGAACAGTCGCGATCCCGGAACGCGACGAAGGCGAAGGTCCATTCGAACGCCTGATTCTGCGCGGCGCCTACATGATCGACGGCACCGGCGCCCCGACCCAGGGACCGGTCGACATCGTGATCGAAAACGATCGCATCGCCGAAATAAATGTCGTCGGTTTTCCCCGGCTCGAGATCGATCCCGACGATCGCCCGCCATTGGACCGCGGCCGGGAGATCGATGTTTCGGGCATGTATGTGCTGCCCGGCTTCATCGACACTCATATGCACATCCACTCGGAGCAGACCGGGCAGAACGTGCCGCCGGACTACATCCTCAAGCTCTGGCTGGCCCATGGCGTCACTAGCGGCCGCACGGTCAGCGGCAGCCATGGCACGCCCTGGGAAGTCGACGTGGCCGAAAGGCTCGCCGCAAACGAGATCACCGGCCCCCGCCTTGAGGTGTATCCCGCTTTCGATGCCCGCGAGGCGGGGGCCATCAATACGCCGGAGCAGGCCAGGGAGCGGATTCGCCGGATCCAGGACATGGGCGCGACGGGAGTGAAATTTTTCGGCGCGCCCGAGGAGATCATGATCGCCGCGCTCGACGAGGCAAGAGAAATCGGCCTCAATTCGACCATGCACCACGCCCAACTCGCGGTGAAACACGCCAACGTGCTGGACACGTCGGGCTGGGGCCTGCGCTCAATGGAACATTGGTACGGTCTGCCCGAGGCGCTGTTCGAGGATCGCACGATTCAGCACTACCCGAACGACTACGTCTATCAGAACGAACAGCATCGATTCGGCGAAGCCGGACGCTTGTGGGAGCAGGCGGCGAGTCCGGGCAGCGACAGATGGAACGAGGTCATGCAGACCCTGCTCGACCGCGACTTCGCATTGTCGCCGACCTTCACGGCTTATCTGACGAGCCGCGACTTCATGCGCACGAGCCGGGCGATCTGGCACGAGAAATACACCATGCCCGAGTTGTGGGAATTCTATCGCCCGAATCGCGACGCCCACGGCTCCTACTGGTTCTACTGGACGCTGGAGGACGAAATCGCCTGGCAGGAGAACTATCGCCTGTGGATGGCCTTCATCAACGAGTACAAGAACCGCGGCGGCAAGGTTTCGGTCGGTTCCGATTCCGGCTACATCTACAATCTCTACGGATTCGGCTACATCACCGAGATGCATCTGTTGCGCGAGGCCGGATTCACGCCGCTGGAAGTCATCCACGCGGCGAC
The DNA here is from genome assembly GCA_028279115.1 of Pseudomonadales bacterium. Taxonomy (GTDB): domain Bacteria; phylum Pseudomonadota; class Gammaproteobacteria; order Pseudomonadales; family Pseudohongiellaceae; genus UBA9145. The sequence continues at coordinate 8,812 of JANQSV010000384.1, read as the reverse complement.
CATGGCGGGAGCCCAGGTGATCGGCATAGAAGACGAGGTCGGCACGATCAGGGTCGGCAAGAAAGCGGATTTCGTCGTGGTCGAGGAGAATCCGCTGGCCAATCTGCACGTGCTGCATGGCACCGGCGCGATCCGGCTGAACGACGAAAACCGTGAAGTCGAACGGGTGGGCGGCATCCGCTATACGATCAAGGACGGCATCGTCTACGACGTCCCTGAACTGCTCGCCGAGATTCGCGCCATGGTCCGCGCCCGGAAGGACGAATACGGCATTCCCGAGGGTCCCATGCCGATCGAAACCGCGCCAGCGCGAAACTGGTAGCCGGCGAGGCCGGAGCTAGATTCTGAGTTGCTCCACCAGATCCTCCTGGACGCCTATTATATGCTGATGCATCAAGGCCTTGGCGGCGCGCTTCTTGCCTTCCCGGCATAGCTGGACCAATTCCGCGTGTTCCTTCTCCGCGCGTGGAATGTGGTCGCCGTCCAGGAGTTGCAAACGGATATACCGGTCGCACTTCTTGTGCAGTATGGCCAGGACGCGCATGGTCTCGGGACGGTCGGCCGACTCGTATAGCGCGGAATGAAACCTCCAGTTGTAGTCGCTCCAGCGATGGATGTTGCGCCGGACATCGAGATCCTCGTCAAATTCGCCCAGAATTTTCTCGGCTCTGGCGATATGCTCTTCGGTCATGTTGTCGATCGCTCTGCCGATGAGGTCGGTTTCGATCAGGCGGCGCATGTGGATCCATTCCAGAGCCTGCTCCAGACTGAGCGTTGTCGCTATCGCGCCCCTGTGCGCGTGCAACTCGACCAATCCCTCCGCCTCAAGCTGACGCAAGGCCTCGCGCACCGGAATGACGCTGATATCAAGAGCATCGGCGATCACCCCCTGGCGTATCGATTCGCCTCCGGCTATCTCGTGTTTGAGAATCTTTTCGCGCAGGTGGTTCGCGACGCTTTGCACAAGCGTCAGCGGTTTTTCTGGCCGCAACGTCATGATTGTTCCCCTCGCCGGTGAAAATCCGATATGGCGCTTTCATGCCCTTTCGTTATTGTCGGCCCGGGCCGAAGAAGCGCCGTCAATACCCATTTTTACCCGATTCGGAGGCATCATTACAAGACATTATTCACCCACCCCGGCAATGGGCGCGTACGCGCAACTTCCGCCGCCGACAAGCTGTCGTCATGTGTGTCGGCCGCGCACCATGAAGATCGTTGCGCGCACTTGACAATACCGAAAGCTGGATTATACATTTTATCCCATATGCGGTCGGATGGCGGCTCTGAATCGCGCAAGCAATGCCCCGGCGCCGCGAATCGTCATCGCTCGCGGTCGGGGTGACCGTCAAACACACCATTCACCAAGAGTAAAATCAAATGGCTAGAATGATCGCTTTACCGAAACGCTTCCGGACAAGTATCGCGCCAGCCTTGCTCACCGCGGCGGTCCTCGGCATGGGATCGACCGCGCCACCGACCGTTTGGGCGCAGGAAGAGGCGCTTGAGGAAATCGTCGTGACCGGCTCTCGTCTGGTCAGGCGGGATCTCGACGCTCCCAGTCCGGTGCTCGTGGTCTCCGAAGAGATGGTGCGCAGCGCCGGCAACGTTACGATAGAAGAAACGCTGAATGAATTTCCGCAATTGGCGTCGGACAACACTTCCAGCGTGAACTCGGGCGGCGGCTCCGGCATCCTTACCGCCGATCTTCGGGGTCTCGACGCCGTCCGCACGCTTGTGCTCGTGAACAGCCGCCGTTTCGCGCCTGCCGATTCGAGAGGGCTGGTGGATCTGACGAGTATTCCCGATGCGCTTGTCGAACGAGTCGAAGTGCTGACCGGCGGCGCGTCGGCGGTATATGGCTCGGACGCGATCGCCGGCGCGATCAACTTTATTCTGAGAGATGATTTCGAGGGAATCGAGGCCGGCTACCATTTTGGCGAGACGAGCGAAAGCGATGCCGGCACGGAAAAATACGATCTCACCATCGGCGGCAATTTCGCGGATGGCCGCGGCAACGCGGTGCTAAGCGCCTCCTATACCAAACGCAACCAGATCTTCTTCGCGGACCGCGACTACTCGGCAATCTCGCTGTTCGAAAGCGGCGGGACACTGGTTCCGGGCGGATCGAGCAATATCCCGGGCACCCGCGTTTCATTCAACTCCGCCGGACTGGCCCGCCTGAACAATCTCCCGTTCGACCCGGCCACGGTCTGTCCAGGCACGATCGGCGGTGTCCGTTTCGGCGCTGGCGGCGAGATTCTGCCGTTTTGCGATCCGGAGGACCGCTTCAACTTCGCGCCCCTCAATTATCTGCTGCGACCCCTCGAGCGCAACCAGATCAGCGCCATCGGCCACTTCGACCTGCGCGAGAATCTGAGGGCCTACTCCGAGTTGTACTTCATGGAGAACCGGAACGAGTGGCAACAGGCGCCGAACGCCGGCGGCCTGCAGACCAGCGGCGCGCCGCGGGGAACTTATCTGATTCCCAATTACGCCACCAATCCGGTCCTGTTCGATCCGGTGCGGAATTTCCTGATCGATAATCCGGCAACTTTCGATCCCGACGGCGACGGAACCGCGGCGATCATCCAGACCGGACGCCGGTCGGTGGAAACCGGGCCGCGCAATTACAAATACGAGCGTCTGACCTACAACATGACAAACGGACTGCAAGGCGATTTCGAAGTTTTGGGCAATATCTGGAACTGGGACGCCTTCCTGCAGTTCCAGCGCGCCAAGACGAACGAATCCATCTCGGGGCAGCTTTCCAGCCTCCGGCTTGCCCTGGGTTCGGACGTGACCGTCGAGAATGGCGTCGCCCGCTGCGCCAACGAGTTTGTCGGCTGCGTTCCGGTGAACTTCCTTGGCCTGAATTCGGTCACTCCGGAAGCGGCCGCGTTCATTTCACCGACCCATGGCAGCACCGACGTGCTGGAACGCAAGATTTACGGCGGCATGATAACCGGTGAATTGTTCGAATTGCCGGCGGGTCCGCTGGCGGTCGCTTTCGGCTATGAAAATCGCTGGGACGAGCACGATTTTCGTCCCGACACCGCGGACCAGGGCGGCGAGTTCACCAGCGACATCCTGTTGCCGCGGACATCCTCCATAGACCTCTCGGAGTTTTACGCCGAGGCGCGGGTGCCTTTGCTTGGCGATATGACCGCCGTCGACTATCTGGGGCTGGAACTCGCCGTCCGCAGTTCGGACTATTCCACCAGCGGCAGGGTAACGACCTGGAAAGCCGGCGCCGAATGGGCCCTGAACGACTGGTTCCGTGTGCGCGGCGCCTACAACGTGGCCATACGCGCGCCGAATCTCGATGAATTGTTCGATACCGTGACGATCGGTTTCTCCGCCGGCGACGATCCTTGCGACCGGGATCTCGGCCCGTCGGCCGCGCGGAAACAGCTTTGTGTCGAGCAAGGCATACTGGCGTCCGAAATTGACGCATTCGACCAGATCAACGTGGGTTTCGGCGTTCAGTCCGGGGGCAATCCCGATCTGACCGAAGAGGAATCCGACACCTGGACGATCGGCGCCGTCATCAGCCCGCCGTTCCTGGAAGGATTGAACCTGGCTATCGATTATTACGTCATCGAGATCGAGAACGCGATCGACCAGCTCAGCGCGCAACAGGTCGTCAACAGTTGCTTCCGCACATTGGACAACAACAGTCAGACATGCCGGTCCATCAACCGGTTTCCCAACGGCCAGATCGATTTCGTTTCCGCGACGCTCAAGAACATCGCGACACTGGAAGCCAACGGCTTGGACTTTCAAGCGGACTATACGTTCGATCTTCCCGCCGGAATGGCTTTTTCCGGCAATGGCGCCGCGTTGCGCCTGCAGTTCATCGGCAGTTGGGCATTCAGGAACGAGCGCGTTTCCGAGCCCGGGGAACCGGGCATCGACTGCCTCGGCCACTTCGGTGGCTCCTGTTCGGGTTTCAATGTCTTCATGCAGCCGGAATCCAAACTGCTTTTCAACGCGACCTACGACAGCGGACCACTCGCAACCCGCTTGCAGTTCCGCAATATCAGCGACTTCAGCTTGTTTCCGGGCGCCGGCAATGTGGTTGAATCCGCCGCGGCCAGAAATTACCTGGACCTGAACGCCGATTACGCGATTAACGACCAACTCACGGTCTACGCGGGGATCGAGAATCTGACCAACGAGAAACCGCCCGTGCTCGGCTTCTCTTTGGCCGGCGACGCGAATGTGGATATCTCGCTGTACGATGTGCTGGGGCGGCGGTACTTCGCGGGCGTTCGTTTCCGGTTATAGATACGGATGCGCGGCGGCGCTGCCCGTCGCCGCGCAATACCGTCGGGATGCTCCAATGCCGCTGATACACGGCGGTGTGGACCGGTGGCCGGTCGTCGCGGGAGCATGCGGCCGTTGCCGTTGCCGTTGCCGTTGCCGGCGGCGCCGGCCGCTCAGGCTCAGGCCAGCGCGCCGCCGATGAAGATCGCGGCCACGGCGACCGGTACGACGTAGCGTATCAGGATGCGCCAAAGCCGGTACGCGGCGCCGCCGTCCGCGAGCCCCAGTTCCTCGCGGATTCCGTCACGGTCGGCGAACCAGCCGATGAAGATCGATGTCAAAAACGCGCCGACCGGCAGCAGCACATTGGACATGATGAAATCGAGGGATTCGTAAATTGTCCTGTTTTCGAAAATATTCCCGAACGACAGCGGGTGGAATCCGGCGAGAAGGTTGAACGAAAACACCGTCCCCAGTCCGAGCGCCCACATTGCCGCTCCGGACACAAACGCCGCCGCGGCGTGGCTGACGCCAAGCCTGTGCTCGGTCCAGGCCACGACCGGCGCGAAGTTGCTGATGCACGAAGTTATCGCGGCGGCGACCAGCAACAGGAAGAACACGCTGCCGAAGATCCTGCCGCCCGGCAGATCGCCGAAGGCGATGGGAAGCGTTTCGAAAACGAGTCCTTCGCCCGAATCCGGCGTCAGTCCATGCGCGAAAACGATCGGAAACACGACAAGGCCCGCCAGCAGGGCAACCAGCGTGTCCGCGCCCACCACGATGAAAGCGTTGCGCGGGATCGAGGTCTCCCGGCCCAGGTATGAGCCGTAGGTAATCATGACGGCCATGGCGATGCCGATCGAAAAGAATGCCTGGCCGAGCGCCATGAGCACGGCTTCGCCGCTCAGACGGCTGAAGTCGGGCGTCAGCAGGAATGCGGCCGCCGCGCGCAGATCGCCGACCTTCGCCGCGTAGCCGGCCATGACGATCATGCAGCCGAACAAGGCCGGCATGAGCACCTTGACCGAGCGCTCGATGCCGGCGTGGAGTCCACGCGAGTTGATGTAAACCGTCAGGACGCAAACCACCGTGTGCCAGAACGCGAGCCGTAAAGGATTTGCCGTCAGTTCCGCGAACATGGTCCGCGATTCCGCCGCCGTGACCCCGCTGAACTCGCCGAGCGCCCCGCGCACGAAATAGTCCATCGTCCAGCCGGCGATCGTCGTATAGAAGAGCATCAGCATGAAAACCGCGAGTACGGCCACTCCTCCGACGCTTCCCCAGGCCCGGCCGGCGCCGGCCTGGAGCGCCACTTCGGCCAGACTGCCCGAGGCTGAAGCGGTGGCGCGGCCGCGCCGGCCGATAGCCCATTCGGACATGACCAGCGGCACGCCGATGCCGAAGGCGAACAGCAGATAGACAAGCACGAAAGCCGAACCGCCGTTCTCGCCCGCGACATAGGGAAAGCGCCAGATGTTGCCGAGACCGACCGCGAAGCCGACCGACGCCAGCAGGAAAGTAAGCCGGGAAGACCAGTTCTCCGGCGCGTTCGCAACCTTGGGTGAAGCCATCTATTGATTCCCGCGCTGTCGCGTTATCCAGTCCCGGCGCGATGGAATGGCGCTTCGACCGCGTTCATCGCCAGCCCTGCTCCGCCGGGAAATATTCCACTCGCTGTTTCGGCGCCGGTTGCTCATCGGGACGAATCGCCGCTCTTTTCCGCGATGGCGTCGTCGGCCGCATCGTCGCTCATGTCGATCCAGATCGTCTTGGTTTCGCAATACTGGTCATGCGCCAGCAACGAGTTGTCCCGTCCGCCGAAACCGGAGAGCTTGTAGCCGCCGAAGGGCGTCGTGGCGTCGCCCTCGGAGTAGCAGTTGACCGAAACCGTGCCGGCCTGCAACGCCCGCGCGAACTGGTGCGCCTTCACCACGTCGGCGGTGAAAAGCGAAGCTTGCAGGCCGTAACAGGTATCGTTGGCCACGGCAAGCGCCTCGGCGTCGGAGTTGACTTCGACAATCCCGAAGACCGGCCCGAAAATCTCGTCCCTGGCGATCGTCATCTCCGGCCTGACCCGGTCGAACAAAGTCGGTTCGATGAATAGTCCGCCGTTTGCCTCGATCGCCGATCCCCCTTCCAGGATATGCGCTCCCTCCTTCTCGCCCTTGTCGATGTAAGCCAGGATTCTGTCGTATTGCTCTCTGCTCACGATCGCGCCCAGGCGGTTTGCCGGGTCGAGAGGGTCGCCGGTTCTCCATGAGCGCATTTGCTCCCGAATCCTGCCGACAAGGCTGTCCTTGACGTCCCTGTGCACGATCACGCGCGAGTTGGCCGTGCAGTTCTGGCCCATGTTCCAAAGAGCGGCGTAGGTGATCTGACGCGCCGCGTGATCCAGGTTCGCGGCGTCGGACAACACGACGGCGGGGTTCTTGCCGCCGCATTCAAGCACGATGCGTTTGAGATTGCTCTGTGCCGAATATTCGAGAAAGCGCCGGCCCACTTCGGTGGATCCGGTGAACGAAACGACCTGCACGCCATCATGTCTGCCGATCGATTCGCCGGCATCCAAACCTTCGCCCGGCAAGACGTTGAGCGCGCCGTCCGGCAGCCCGGCCTCGGTGGCCAGTTCGGCAACGCGCAGAGCCGTCATGCTGGTCTGCTCGGCGGGCTTGACGATTACCGAATTGCCCGCGGAAAGCGCGGGTCCGATCTTCCAGGCAAGCATCATCAACGGGAAGTTCCATGGCAGCACGCAGCCCACGACCCCCGCGGGCTCGCGCATCACCAGACCAAGCGCATCGTCCCCGGAAGGCGATACCTGGCCGTAGAGTTTATCGGTCGCTTCCGCATGCCATTTCAGGCAATTCCAGGTTTCCGGCACATCGGTGAGAGCGCACTCGCCGACCGGCTTGCCCGACTCAAGACTTTCCAGCACCGCCAACTCGTGACGATGGCGTTTGATGAGCTTGGCAATACGAATCATGACTTCCTTGCGCCCGCCCGGATGCATGCGCGACCATTCGCCGCGGTCGAACGCCTCGCGAGACTTGGCGACCGCGAAATCGACGTCCTCCGGGCCGCAGGCGGCGACCTTGCCGAGCGCCAACCCGGTGGCCGGATTGATCGAATCCATGGTCCTGTCCGACTTCGGCCGCATGAACTTGCCGTTTACATAGGCGTTCACCGGCGGCGAAATGTCGGCCGCGATGGCGCGGTATTCTTCGAACGTGAGAATATCCGGCATGATCTACTCCTTCTCCTCCAATATTGCGCGGAGCGTACTTCGCGCCGTCTCGACGATTTGCAGAACTTCCCGGCGGAGCTCTTTCCTCATCGGCTTCATGGGCGGTCTGACCGGCCCGCCCGGACGGCCTAGCAGCTCGCAGGCGTATTTGACGCTTTGCAGAAACTTGTCGCCTTTTTCCAGGCAGTTCGTTAGCGGCAGCAAGGCGGACATGATCTTGCGGCCGCTGTCGAAATCTCCTTCGAGTACGCACAACTCGTAGAAGCGAACGGTTTCGCGGGGAAAGAAATTCGCGACGACGGAGACCCAGCTACGCGCGCCCCAGGCGAAGAATTCAAGCGCCTGATCCTCGGCGCCGGCGCTGAGCTGTAGCTGAGGATATTCGCGCGCCAGCATGTGAATGCGGTCGATATCGCCGCTGGATTCCTTGATCGCGCGGAAATTGCGGCTTTGCGCAATGCGCTCGAGAAAGGTTTCTTCCATCGATACTCCGGTTCGACCGGGATAGTTGTACAGCATGATCGGCAGATTGGCGATGCGATCGATTTTCAGGCAATGCGAGACGAGTTCCTTCTGGCTCGGCAACCCGTAAGGCGGCGCCGCCACCAGCAGCGCGTCGGCGCCGGCGTCCCTGGCCGCCGCCGTCAATTCGTAACAGCGTTCGGCGAGCAGGTCGTTGACGCCGGCTATCACGGGGCGCCGGCCCGCCATGCGGTCGACGGCAAATTTGAATTGCTCGATGCGCTCTTCCTGCGTCAGGGAGAAGAATTCACCGGTGGACCCGCCGACGATAACGCCGTGACAGCCATTCTCGACCTGCCAGTCGATGACTTTCCCGTAGGCATCGAAATCAATGGACAGATCGTCCCGAAACGGTGTGATGATCGGCGTGTAAATGCCTTCGAATTGCATTTCTGGTTCCCCGTATCCGTTTTTTTCCTGACTCTACGAACTTGCCGGGTTTCCCAATTTCCCCGCGTTGGCTTTCCTGCCGGACGAAAAGTATACAATATATTATTTGTGTGTGTCGCGAGGCTGGAAAATCGATTTCAGCCGCGTTGGCGGCAAGGCGGTCATAATTCAGGTTAGCCGGACTCTGGCCAGGATCGGCTCAAGCAGCACCTGCCAGAGCTTTCTTTCCTCCTGAATGATATACGCGCTCAAGGTCATGCCCGCCTGCAAGGGAAAGCGTTCGCCGTAGGCGTCGACATGCTGCGCGGAGATGCCGGCCACGATCCGATAGACGGGACCCTGGACGTTGAGCGACACGGGCAACTCCGCCGGTTCGAATATCGTCCGGGA
>JANQSV010000055.1 GCA_028279115.1 Pseudomonadales bacterium | reverse complement strand
CGGCACCATCAACCCCGACCACCTTCGCGAAAACATAACTGCACTAAAGAACTGACGCCCGCCGGCTGGTCGCACGCCACGTATTACCGCCGGCGCCGGCGCTTCCAGCCCGAAGGCCCGTCCGGACCCCGACTTCATGACACCCGACGAGTATCTTCGAAAAAGCAAGGACAGCCCCGCCCAGTCTCACATGTGCTGAACCCGCACATGAGGTTGACATCGAGCCACGGAGCGCAAGCCGTTTCGGTGGCTTACCCTCCTTCCGAGGCCCACGCTCCGGCGTGGGCCTTCGCGTATCCGGAACTCCTGATGACGGCCTGCTTCGCCTACCTTGACGAATTCGGACACATCGGTCCTTATGTCAACCGGTTGGACCCGCGGCATAATGACAGCCCGGTGTTCGGCTTTGCCGGGATAGTTCTTCCGCTGGATGAGGTTCGTGCTTTCGATACTTGGTTCTTCCAGCGCAAGTGCCAGCTTCTCAAGTTCGATCTTGAACGTTCCGGCCAACATCCCGCCGTCTGGAAGAAGAAGGGATCGAGTCTCTATACGGCGGTCAATGTCGAACGGTATCCCCAACTCCGCAGATTCACCCACCGCATGTTCAACAAAATCGAATCCGTAGGTGGATTTGTGTTGTATGTCGGGGTCAAAAAGACTGCTTCACCAGAAATGCACCGCCCCAATCGACTATACACAAGGGTTCTTCTGGAAGCGGTCAAGAGAGTCGATCAGTTCTGTGAAGCTGATTTGCTACACTTGCCGCGGGCTGACAGCAGCCCACCAATTCTCAAATGAGCAATTCAGAAATTTATGCATCCATCGCCACCATTTCGAAAGGTATCGCGCCAAGCCAACCTTGCCTTTGCAAGCGAACGAGGGTTCGGCGTGCTTGCGCTGAACCCGGGTGATGCGTGCGACCCGCTGCTCAGCCATATTCCTTTTTTGCTGGCGGAAAAAGAGAATTTCGTTCACGCCCATCTCTCCAGGGCGAACCCGATGCTGGACATCTTGGCTGAAGGCGAGCAGCGAGCCGTTCTGGCCGTCAGCGGCCCGGACGGTTACATCTCTCCTGACTGGTATGAGACCGATCTCGGACAGGCGCCAACCTGGAACTATGTAGCCGTGCACCTGCGAGGGTTCCTCAGACTCCGTCCGGCAGATACGCTGCGGGATCATCTGGAAGCGTTGACTGCGAAATTCGAAGAGCGGCTTCTCCCTAAGCCGCCCTGGCGAATTGACAAGGTCCCCGAGCGGCAGTTACAAGCGCTGATGCGGGCGATCCTGCCGGTCGAGCTTGAGGTTGAGGAGGTGGGCGGAACCTGGAAACTCAACCAGAACAAGCCTGATGCCGCGCGGCTGGCAGCCGCCGGGCATGTCGAAGCTGGGGGCTCTGGAATGGAGACTTTGCTGTTAGCCGAGCTGATGCGAAACCCACCGACGACCGGTTGATCCAACGATCACTATTTTTTTTGAGGAATCGAAATGCCACACGTTCGTAACACCGTTGATGCTGGAGAATTCAACACTGTCTTAGAATTGCCATACGAACTTCGCCTGCTCGATTTCCAGGCGGCAATGCAAGATGTTTATGACCTTTTCTATGACATCAACGGACTGCTGCTGGAGCGCGGGCTACAGCATTTGGATGAGATGCTTCGTCCCGCGGCGATGTCAGGAATCATCTCTGATCTGCTCACCGCCAGTCTTGCCAACCACTCCAGAAGTCTAACGGAGAACCGCTATTTCAATGGTCATCCCGACCTGGTCGTTGCTGGCGTCTATCCGGAAAACTCTGTTCAGTCAGGCACGGAGGGAGTAGAAGTCAAGTCCACTAGAAACAAAGGAGGGGCGGTTGACACCCATGGCGCACGCGAGCAATGGATGTGCGTATTCGTTTATAAAGTGGACACGGATACACAGCCAGTTCGAGATCGTGCCCCAATGACCTTCACGAACGTCTATCTGGGGCATGTGACAGAATCGGATTTCCGTCACAACCCCCGCGGAACTCTCGGAACAAGGACCGCGACTCTTCACCGAAAAGGCATCGAGAAGCTTCGCAGCAACTGGGTCTATACGTTCAAGCCGTAGTTCCTTTCTTTGCCGTCCCCATAAGCCGCCAATCGTGGGACCGCCTGTTTGGCCATATTGTAGTAGCGCTCGTCCTTCTCTACGCCGATGCTGGCGTATCCTATAAAACTCGCGGCTGCCAGAGTCGATCCAGCGCCGCAAAATGGATCCAGCACTACTCCTTCGCCAAGAGGTAGTATGCCTCGCACCAGTCGGCGCAAGAACTCTTGCGGCTTAAGTGTGGGGTGGGGAGCCAGTGCTCGCTCTTCTTTTCTCGTAGGAGCGGACTGAATCACATCGCCGAACGGTTGCTTTTCCGAGGGACGCCGGAATCCCCCGGTTCGCCACTTCCGCAAATTGTCCTGAACGCGGCCCTCCAGGGGTTTGCGGAACACCAGCCAAGGCTCCCACTTGGACCGGGGCATAACGCTTACGCCTGCGAATTCTTCGTGCGCTCCTTTCGGGCGATCTCCGCCTCGCATTGTCGTTACCAGACGTGCGATCTCCCCGCGCCGCTCTAATCCCGCTTGCGCCAGGGCGCTTGCAACAATAAACGAAAGCAGGGGATTGGTTGCCACCACGACGTTGGCGCCTGGAACGAGAACAGGCATTAACAAAGCCGCCCACTGCGCAAAAAACTCAGCCAAATCCTCCCGGTCAGTCGGCGACAAGACTGTAAACCGCGGAAGCGGCGACCGCTGTACGCCGTCGAAGGAGGGCGGAATCCGCCATACGCCGCCTTTGCCTGATCTCAGTTTGGACTGTTCCTTTGACGAATACTCGACCAATCCGTAGGGCGGATCTGTGACGACCGCGTGAATGGACTCCGGTGAGCGGGTCCGCAGCCAATCGAGACAATCCGCATGACAAATCGTGGCGTGGCCGCACGCGAATGTCGGAAAGGGATCGTAGTGCGGTCTTGTTTCTTCGACTCCGCCAGCGAGGGCGGCCAATTGGTACCGACCCCGATCGATTCGGTGGATTTGCTCCGGCGTGTTCAGGCGCAGGTACGAACGAATGCTCGATGCCGCCACATTGTTGCCCAAAAGTCGACGAACGTCGCGGATGATCTCATGGACTGCGGCACCGCCTGGGTGGGTGCGCAGCGTGGCCAGCACAGCGTCGCGAACCTCCCCTGGTTGCCGTCTTTCGCTCAGTGGTTGACCCATTTGGTGACAATAAGACGTCTAGACGTCTTTTGTCAAGCACCTGCATCACAAAGACTAGATAGTGTTTTTGATTTTCTCAGCGACCAAATCGAGGCTGCCATACAAGTCCAGGGGGTCTTGCGCTGAAATATCTCGCAGAGCAGAGAGTGAAATTGAACGTTGGCCATTGCTTTGCGGTGGACCACAACGATCCCAAGGGGCGCAGCCTCTTCCGTTGTAGACGATTTCAATCGAGCGATCCGGTTTTAGGCGTAGAACGACCAAGTAGTCAGGCTGCGCTCGTAATGCAACGCCCCTATTGCCCTGAGTGAATTTGACCTGAACTTTTCGACCATCGACGCTGACCGCATCGTGGGCAGCCGCCGAGTTTTTAAGGGGGGTGAGGTTAAACAGGTGGGTTGCAATAGCCTCGCCGATACTCCCTACCAAATGGCCGTCCGGCGTAAACTTCCGACCGGGAAAGAGGTGTTCAAGGCAGCCGACGATTCGATAGAGTTCAGAGAGCAAGTTTCCAACCTCGTCCCAGCGACGGATATTGTCCTCGTCTCTTTCCATTGCTCACTCGACCGTGACGGACTTCGCCAGGTTGCGGGGATGGTCGATGTCGGTGCCCTTGATGATGGCTGCGTGGTAGGAAAGCAGTTGCAGGGGCACGGTGAAGAGGATGGGGTCGAGCACTTCGGGGCAGCCCGGCAGGTTGATGACCTTGCAACCGCGGTCGCTTTCGAGGCCGATGCCTTCATCGGCGAAAACGTAGAGTTTGCCGCCCCTGGCGCTGACCTCGGAGAGGTTTGAGCGCAACTTGTCGAGCAGGTCGTTGTTCGGCGCCACCACGATCACGGGCATGTCGCTGTCCACCAGCGCCAGCGGACCGTGTTTGAGCTCCCCCGCTGGATAGGCTTCGGCGTGGATGTAGGAGATCTCCTTCAGTTTCAGCGCGCCTTCCTTGGCGACCGGGTATTGAATGCCGCGGCCGAGGAAAAGGCTGTGGTTCTTGTCCGAGAACTGCTTGGAAAGCTTGCGGATTTCCCCGTCGAGCTTGAGCGTCCTGTCGACGAGTTCGGGCAGGCGGTTCATGTCCCGCACCAGGCGCGCTTCGTCCTTGCCCGCCAATCCATTGCGGCGGCCGAGTACGATGGCGAGAATCAGCAACAAGGTCAATTGCGTGGTGAAGGCCTTGGTCGAGGCAACGCCGATTTCCTGGCCGGCCATGGTCAGCAGGCAGAAGTCGGACTCGCGCACGAGCGAACTCGTGGCGACGTTGCAGATCGCCAGGGTGGCCACATGCTTGCGGTCGGCAGCGTAGCGCAGCGCCGCCAGGGTGTCGGCGGTCTCGCCCGACTGGGAGACGGCGACGAACAGGGTGCCCGGCTGGACGATGATGTCGCGATAGCGGTAATCGCTGGCGATATCGACTTGGCAGGGCATTCGGGCGATCGACTCGAGCCAGTACTTGGCGACCAGGCCGGCATGGAAGCTGGTGCCGCAGGCGACGATCTGGACCTGTTCGACCTTGTCGAAGATCTTTCCCGCCTCGACGCCGAAGGCTTCTTCGAGCACGTGATCTCCGCTGACGCGGCCGGACAGCGTGTCGCGGATCGCCTGGGGCTGCTCGAAAATCTCCTTCTGCATGAAATGCTGATAGCCGCCCTTGTCCATTTCGGAGGCCTTGCCGCTCAATGTGGCGATTTCGCGCTTGACCCGGCGGCCGCCGTTCCAGACTTCGATCGAATCGCAGGTCAATTGCGCCACGTCGCCTTCTTCGAGATAGATGAAACGGTCGGTCACCTGGCCGAGGGCAAGGGGGTCTGAGGCGACGAAGTTCTCGCCGCCGATGCCGTCGCCGATCACGAGCGACATGCCGCAACGCGCCACCACGAGTCGATCCGGCTGCTGCCGGTCGATTACGCACAAGCCGAAGGCGCCGCGCAGTTTCGCAATCGCCGAAGTCACGGCCTCCAACAGTGAGCTTGCGCCATTCTCCAGTGCCTGGCGAATCAGATGGGCGATGACTTCGGTGTCGGTCTGGGTCGCGAAGCGGTAACCGGCTGCGGCCAGTTCCTGCCGCAGGCTCTCGTGATTTTCGATGATGCCGTTGTGCACCAGCGAAATCCGGTCGCCGGAACCATGGGGGTGGGCGTTGGCCCGGGTGATCCTGCCATGGGTGGCCCAGCGGGTATGGGCGATGCCGAGCTTTCCGCTGGCGTCTCTCTTATGCGCCGCCTCAACCAGTTTGGCGACCTTGCCGACGGTCTTGATCGTGGAGATGCCTTTTTCCGGATCGTCGATCAGCGCCATGCCGGCGGAATCGTAACCGCGGTATTCGAGCCGTTTCAGCCCTTCGAGCAGGATATCGGAGACATTCCTTTGCGCGATCGCGCCAACTATTCCGCACATGCCGGTCTCACCGCTTTCCGGGACGTTTCCAGCGCGAAATGTTTTTCTGGCGGGATCGCCCGACCGCGAGGTGGCCGGCGGGGACTTCGCTGCTTACGGTCGAACCGGCGGCGACGAAACTGTCGTCCTGCAAGGTGACGGGGGCGACGAGCACGCTGTTGGAACCGACGAAGACATTGTCGCCGATTGTCGTGCGATGCTTTTTCTCTCCGTCGTAGTTGCAGACGATGACGCCGGCGCCGATGTTCACGTTCTCGCCGACTTCCACGTCGCCGAGATAGCAGAGGTGATTGGCCTTGGATCCCCTGCCGATCTTCGCTTTCTTGGTTTCCACGAAATTGCCGATCTTCACGTTTTCTGCGAGTTCGGTCCCCGGGCGCAGCCGCGCCATGGGGCCGATGTTGCAGTCGGCGCCGATGACCGCGCCCTCGACGCTCGTGCCGGAAAGCACGCGGGTTCCGGCGGCGATGCCGGCGTCCCTGATCGTGCAGTTCGGGCCGATCCTGACGCCATCGCCAAGGCTGACCTCACCCTCGAACACGACGTTGACGTCGATTTCCACGTCCCGGCCGGTTGTCAGGCTGCCGCGGATATCGACCCGCGCCGGATCCCGCAGCCGCACTCCCGCGGCCATCAACTGTTCCGCCTTGCCCATCTGGTAATGCCTCTCGAGCGCCGCCAATTGCGCCTGGTCGTTGACTCCCTGCGCCTCCATGCCGTCGCTGATTTTCCTGGCGCGCACCGGGCAATTTTCGGCCCGGGCCATTGCGATTACATCGGTCAGGTAGTACTCCCGCTGGGCATTGTCGCAATCGAGCCGGTCGAGCCATTGCCGCAGCCGCTTTGCGGGGAGCACCATTATGCCACTGTTGACCTCGGAGATTCGTTTCTGTTGCGGGTCGGCGTCGCGCTCTTCGACGATGGCCTGGACTGTGCCGTCCGCGCCGCGGACGATTCTGCCGAGGCCTTCGGGGTGTGCTGTTTCCAGTGTAAGCAAGGCGATTTTGTCGGGTCCCGCGAGCGCGACCAGTTCCCGCAAGGTGTCCGGGCGCACCAGCGGAACATCGCCGGAGAGCACCAGAACGAGATCCGCATCTACATGCGGCATCGCCTGTTGCACGGCATGGCCGGTGCCGAGTTGCTGTTCCTGCCGCACCCAGTTCGGGCCGCCGATGCCGGCGAAAGGGAAATCATGGGATTCGAAGGTTTGGCGCACGAGTTCGGCGCCATGGCCGATGACCGCGTGAATCCCGGAGTTGTCGAGCGACGCCGCCGCTTCAAGCACATGGGCCAGCAAGGGTTTGCCGCCAAGGCGGTGTAGCACCTTGGGCAGCGAACTGAACATCCGGGTGCCCTGGCCGGCGGCGAGAATGACGATTTGAAGTTTCATTCCGGCGCCGGTCTCTGGTTTGATCTTGGATTTTTTCGAGGGGGATTCCGCGGCGGATCAGGAACGCTCTTTTCGCAACTGCCGCAATGCCCGAAGTTGCGCCGCGGCCTCCGCGAGTTGCGCGGCGGCGGCGGAATACTCGAATTCGGCGTCCTGGTTGGCGATTGCCCGCTGCGCGTCCTCGAGTGCCTTGCGCGCGGCGGCCTCGTCGACGTCATTGGCGCGCGCCGCGGTGTCGGCAAGCAGCGTCACCGCCTTTGGCTGCACTTCGAGAAAGCCGCCGGAGACATAAAACACTTCCTCGCTGCCGTCTACGAAATCGAGCCGCACAGGCCCGGGCAGCAGGTCGGTCAGCAGCGGAGCGTGGCCCGGCGCGATACCGAGCTCGCCCAGGTTGCCGGCAACGACCATGAAGGTCACTTCCCCGGAGAAAATGCTCTTCTCCGCGCTGACGATGTCGCATTGGAAGGTATTGGCCATGTCGTGGTTCCCGCTCAGTTGTACCAGGTATTGGGCCTAGCGCTGCGCCTTGAGTTGCTCTTCCTTCTCCACCGCTTCCTCGATCGTGCCCACCATGCTGAAGGCCTGTTCGGAAAGATGGTCGTACTTGCCTTCGAGAATGCCCTTGAAGCCGGCGATCGTGTCTTTCAGCGACACGTATTTGCCGGGAGCGTTGGTGAACACTTCCGCTACGGTAAACGGTTGCGACAGGAATTGCGAGACGCGGCGGGCTCGGGCGACGGTCAGTTTGTCCTCGTCGGACAATTCGTCCATGCCCAGAATCGCGATGATGTCCTTCAATTCCTTGTAGCGCTGCAATACCGATTGCACGCCGCTGGCCACGTCGTAATGCTCCTGGCCGATGATCAGCGGGTCGAGCTGGCGCGAGGAGGAATCGAGCGGATCCACCGCGGGATAGATGCCGAGGGCGGCGATATCCCGCGACAGCACCACTTTCGCGTCGAGATGGGCGAATGTGGTCGCCGGCGACGGGTCGGTCAGATCGTCCGCGGGCACGTAGATCGCCTGGACCGAAGTGATCGAGCCGGACCGGGTGGAGGTGATGCGTTCCTGCAAGGCGCCCATTTCTTCCGCCAGCGTCGGTTGGTAACCCACCGCCGAAGGCATGCGGCCGAGCAGCGCCGACACCTCGGTGCCCGCCAGCGTGTATCGGTAGATATTGTCGATGAAGAGCAATACGTCACGGCCTTCGTCGCGGAATTTCTCCGCCATGGTCAGTCCGCTCAGGCCAACGCGCAGGCGGTTGCCGGGAGGCTCGTTCATCTGACCGTACACCATCGACACCTTGGATTCGCCTTCGAGGTCGATTACGCCGGATTCCTGCATCTCGTGATAGAAGTCGTTGCCTTCGCGGGTGCGCTCGCCGACGCCGGCGAAAACCGACAGCCCGCTATGCTCGGTGGCGATGTTGTTGATCAGTTCCAGCATGTTCACGGTCTTGCCGACGCCCGCGCCGCCGAACAGGCCCACCTTGCTGCCTTTCGCGAACGGACAGACGAGGTCGATCACCTTGATGCCGGTTTCGAGCAATTCGTTGGTGACCGAAAGCTCTTCGTAGGTCGGCGCCTTGCGGTGGATCGGCATGCGTTCCTTTTCGCCGATGGGGCCGCGCTCGTCGATGGGGCGGCCGAGAACGTCCATGATGCGTCCGAGAGTCTCGGTGCCGACGGGCACGGAAATCGGCGCGCCGGTATCCTGCACGGCCAGGCCCCGGCGCAATCCTTCGGTGCTGCCGAGGGCGATGGTTCGCACCACGCCGTCGCCGAGCTGCTGTTGCACCTCCAGGGTGATGTCGGAGTCATCGATGGTCAACGCGTCGTATACCTGGGGCACGCTTTCCCGCTCGAATTCCACGTCGATGACCGCTCCGATGACTTGTACGATTCGACCGCTACTCATTTGCTTAACCCTTAATCAGAATCTTTTCTCTTGCAGGAGCCTCAGACCGCTGCCGCGCCGGCTGCGATTTCGGATAACTCCTGGGTAATGGCTGCCTGGCGTTCCTTGTTGTACGCCAGTTCCAGTTCATCCATGAGATCGCCCGCGTTTTCCGAGGCGTTCTTCATGGCAATCATTCGCGCCGCCTGTTCGCAGGCGATGTTTTCCACGACCGACTGGTACACCTGGGACTCGAGGTAGCGCAGCAGCAGGCCGTCGAGCAGTTCCTTGGCGTCGGGCTCGTAGAGATAGTCCCAATGGTGCTTGAGATACTCGTCTTCGGCCGGCAGCAGCGGCAGCAATTGCACGACGCCGGGCCGATGGATCATCGTGTTGACGAACTCGTTGCCGATGATGAACAACTTGTCGATCTCGCCCTTGTCGAACTTGTCGAGCACGACCTTGACCGCGCCGATGACGTCGGCCACTTCCGGCTGGTCGCCGAGATGGCGCACCGCCGCGACCACGTTGCCGCCGTACTTGTTGAAGAAAGTCGCCGCCCGCGCGCCGATGGTGCAGACATCGATCTCGATGTTCCGTTCGTGCCATTCCTGCATCGAAGCCACGGTTGTCTTGAAAGCGTTGATGTTCAGGCCGCCGCAAAGGCCGCGGTCGGTCGACACGACGATATAGGCGACCCGCTTGACTTCGCGGTTCTCGAAATAGCCGTGGCGGTATTCCGAGGACGAAGTGGCGATATGACCGATCATCTCGCGAATGTGCCTGGCGTAGGGCTTGCCAAGGCGCATGCGTTCCTGGGCCTTCCGCATCTTGCTCGCGGAAACCATTTCCATCGCCTTGGTGATCTTTTGCGTGTTCCTGATGCTCGAGATCTTGTTGCGTATTTCCTTGCCTCGCGCCATCGCTCAAATCGCCTCTTTCAACTCGTTCCGGCTGCCGCCTACCAGGTCTGCGTGGCCTTGAACTGCTCGATCGCCGCCTTGAACTTGCCTTCGATTTCGTCGTCGAAATCCCCGGTGGCGTTGATGTGGGCAAGCAGTTCCTCGTGTTCGCTGTTCATGTAGGACAACAGGGCGCTTTCGAAATCGAGCACCTTGTTCAATGGAACGTCCTTCAGGAAGCCCTCGTTGGCGGCAAACAGGGAAACGCCCATTTCCGCGATCGAAAGCGGCGCGTATTGCTTCTGTTTCATCAACTCGGTGACGCGCTGGCCGTGTTCGAGGCGCGCGCGGGTGTCGTCGTCGAGATCCGAGGCGAAAGCCGCGAAAGCCGCAAGTTCGCGATATTGCGCGAGCGAGATGCGGATGCCGCCGCCGAGTTTCTTGATGATCTTCGTCTGGGCCGCGCCCCCCACCCTTGAAACCGAGATGCCCGGATTCATCGCCGGGCGGATGCCCGAGTTGAACAGGTCGGTCTCGAGAAAGATCTGGCCGTCGGTAATCGAGATCACGTTGGTCGGAACGAATGCGGAAATGTCGCCGGCCTGGGTTTCGATGATCGGCAAAGCGGTCAGGGAGCCCGTGGTTCCCTTCACTTCGCCGTCGGTGAACTTTTCGACGTATTCGGGGTTGACCCGCGCGGCCCGTTCGAGCAGGCGCGAATGCAGGTAGAACACGTCGCCGGGATAGGCTTCGCGGCCCGGCGGACGGCGCAGCAGCAGGGAAATCTGCCGGTACGCCCAGGCCTGCTTGGTCAGATCGTCATAGATGATCAGGGCGTCCTGGCCGCGGTCGCGGTAATACTCGCCCATGGTGCAGCCGGAGTACGGGGCGATGTATTGCATCGCCGCGGGGTCGGACGCGCTGGCCGAGACGACCGTGGTGTATTCCATCGCGCCATGTTCTTCCAGCTTGTGCACGACGTTGGCGATGGAGGAGGCTTTCTGTCCCACCGCGACGTAGATGCATTTCAGGTCCTTGCCCTTCTGGTTGATGATGGTGTCGATGGCGACGGCGGTCTTGCCGACCTCGCGGTCGCCGATGATGAGCTCCCGCTGGCCGCGGCCGATCGGTGTCATGGAGTCGATGGACTTGAGGCCGGTCTGCACCGGCTGCCCCACCGACTGCCTGGCGATAACGCCCGGCGCGACTTTTTCGATCGCATCGGTCATGGCGGCGCCGATCGGGCCCTTCCCGTCCACCGGCCGGCCGAGAGCGTCCACCACGCGGCCTTCGAGTTCGGGGCCCACGGGCACTTCGAGAATGCGGCCGGTGCAGCGGCAGCTTTGCCCTTCCCTGAGTTCCAGATAGTCGCCGAGCACCACGGCGCCGACGGAGTCGCGTTCGAGATTGAGCGCAATACCGAAAATGCCGCCGTCGAACTCGATCATCTCGCCGTACATGACCTCGGTCAGGCCATGGATGCGGATAATGCCGTCGAGCACGCTGACAATGGTGCCTTCATTGCGGGCCTGCACCGCGGTATCGAGACTTTCGATCCGCTGCTTGATGATTTCACTGATTTCCGCGGGATTCAGTTGTTGCATGTTCGTTTCCTGATTGCTTGAGCGTTCACGCGTTCATGTTTTGAGCCAGTTTGGCCAGCTTGCCCCGGATGGAACTGTCAATGACCTGGTCGCCGGCCCGGATCACGGCGCCCCCGATCAATGCTGGATCCACGCTGGCGCTCAGCCTGATATCGCGTTGCAAGCGCGCTTTCAACGCGCTTTCCAGATCGTTCGCCGCGCCTTCGCTTACCGGAAAGGCGGTGATGAACTCCACGTCCACCGATCTTTCCTGGTCGGCCTTGAGCTCGTCGAACAGGATGCTGATCTGCGGCAGCAACAGCAGCCGCTTGTTTTCCGCGAGCAGGCTGACGAGGTTGCGGGCCTGTCCGTTCAATTCCCCATCGCAAAGACCGTGAAACACGGCCGCGACCTGCTGCCAGGAGCGGCCCGGGTCGGTCAGCGCCGAATGCACGGCCGGCTGCCCGGCTACCGCCGCCGCCACGCCGAGCATGCGCGACCAATCGCCGAGCGCGTCGGCCTCGCGAGCGGCTTCGAATGCCGCCTTCGCGTAGGGCCGGGCCAGGGTTACGGGATCAGCCATGGGTGCGCCTTATAGTTCCGCAGCGAGTTGCGAGAGCATTTCTTCGTTGGCCGCCTGGTCCACCTCGCGTCCGAGAATCTTCTCCGCGCCGGCGATGGCGATGACGGAAACCTGGGCGCGCAATTCTTCCCTGGCGCGATTGGCCTCCTGCTCGATCTCGGCCTGGGCCGCGGTCATGACGCGCTCGGCTTCGACCTGCGCTTGTTGCTTGGCCTCGTCGATGATCTGGGTAGCGCGCCGGTTCGCCTGGTCGATGATGCCGGCGGCGGAAGTTTTCGCCTCGTCCAGTTGCTGCTCGGACTCGCGGTTCGCGCTTTCGAGCTTCAGCTCCGCCTGGGCGGCCGCCTCGAGCCCATCGGCGATAGTCCGCTTGCGCTCATCGAGAATGTTGGCGAACAGGGGCCAGACGTATCGATGGCAGAACCAGACGAAGATCGCAAAAGCGATCGACTGTCCAATGATGGTCAGGTTTATGTCCACTTCAGACTCCTGCGGGCAGGACTGTTATCAGCCTGCGAGCGTCGCCAGAAACGGACTGGCGAAAGTAAACCACATGCCGATGCCGATGCCGATCATGGTTACCGCGTCGATCAGGCCGGCGACAATGAACATGCGAATCTGCAACTGGGGAGCGAGTTCCGGCTGGCGGGCGGAGCTTTCGAGAAACTTGCCGCCGAGTATGCCGAAGCCGATCGCCGTGCCAAGCGCGCCCAAGCCCAGCACCAGCAGGACGCCAAGCGCGGTGAAAGCCAAAATTGATTCCATCTTTATCCTCCGGGATTGTTTTCGGTTGTCTCAGTGTCAACCACTCAGTGAGCCGCCTCATGCGCCGCGCTGAGATAGACAACGGTCAGCATCATGAAGACGAAGGCCTGCAGCGGCACCACCAGAAGGTGGAACACCGCCCAGACAAAATGCGCCGGCAACTGGTACAGCCCGAGCAGGCCGGCGATCAGCAAAAACAGCAATTCCCCCGCGTACAGGTTGCCGAACAGCCGCAGCCCGAGAGAGATGGGCTTGGCCAGCAGCGTGGGGACCTCGATCATGAGATTGAACGGCAGCATCCATTTGCCGAAAGGGTGGAAGGCGAGTTCGCCGAGGAAGCCTCCCAGACCCTTGTGTTTGATTGAATACCAGATGATCATCACGAAGATGCTGAGCGACAGGCCCATGGTGATGTTCGGGTCGGTGGTGGGCACGATCTTGAAAGGCATGTGGTCGAAGCCGAACACATGCTCGCCTATCAGTGCGGCAATACCGGTGATCCAGTCCACGGGCACGAGATCCATGGTGTTCATCAGCAGCACCCAGACGAACACGGTAAGGGCCAGCGGGGCGATCAGGCTGTTCTTGTGAGTAAAACTTTCGGCTACCCGGCCGTCCACGAATTCGAAGATGCTTTCGACGAAATTCTGAATCGCGCCGGGATTGTCCGCCGAGGCGCGCAATCCGATCCAGCGGAACCATAAGAGAAACGCGGCGCCCAGCGCGATCGACCAGCCCATGGTGTCGACGTGAATCGCCATGAAGCCCATTTCGGCGGCTTCTTCTGGGGTATGGGCAAACCCCCAATGCCCGTCGGGAAAACGGCCATAGGTCAGATAGGACAAATGGTGAACGATGTATTCCTGAACCGTCTGGGATTCAGCGCCTGCCTCTGCCATAGATTCACTTCATTCCATTCGCCGGTACGGGCGACGCATGCGTCGCCCCCCTCGACCCAACTGGTCTCCAGGTAAATTCCGCCTACAAGTCGAACGGCTCAGCACCGCTTGGTCATTTCATCCCTAATCGCCACCAAAGCCCCTTTCACATTGGCTATGTCCGTTTCCACGTCACCCGTCAGCGCCCCCAGGCCGGGAATCACCAAAATGTTCAAAGCTATGTCCCAGTTCCGCGAACTGCGCTGCGACCGGGATAGGTCACTCAACAATTGTGTTTGTTCGGCATGCGTTGCGGTCAAAACCGTACATGACATTTCTTCATATTCCGCAGTCGGAACCATGGCTGGCGGTATATCGGCCGGATGCGTCGCGCAACTATTGAATAGCAC